>JBKBMM010000083.1:0-4655 GCA_046295835.1 Caldimicrobium sp. | reverse complement strand
GTGTGAATTTTTTGTAAGAGATAGCGTACAACTCTTCGGTCAAAATCATCAATGGCTTTAATTTTAAGTTCCAAGTTTCCTTCATGGCTTACTTCATCAGGAGCCTCAATCTGAATAAGCACAAAGTCTACATCTTTAAGAGCGGAAAGGGCATAATCTACCTTTCCTTCATAATTGGTGTCTATATATCCAGTTGCTCCAGGAACATTTATAACTTCAAGACCAGCCAAAACTGCAAGCCCTTTAATTAGATCTACAGCAGAAATCACTGCTCCCTTCAGTCCCCAAAGTTCTTCAAAGGGTTCAAGGTCTGGGGTTCTACCCTGACCCCAAGGCCAAATGGCATTAGCAGGTTTTTTATTCTCAAGTTTTCTTCTCTGGTTAATAGGATGCTTTTCCAGAATTTCAATGGCTTTTAAAATAAACTCTTTGAGATACGGTTCTTCATCATAGCTTTGAAAGGCAAACCACACATCTTTGCCCAAGAGGTCATGAGGGGGATAGGTATGGAGCCCACCAGATCCACCCCTCCATAATAAAATATGCCTATAACTAACTCCAGGAAAGATTTCTATTTTATCAGTTGCCGCCTTGTGATTAATGCTATTTATAAGTTCAATTGCCTCCTCAGTGCTTATATGCCCTGCTGAATAATCTTCCATAATAAGATTATTACCTTCATATTTTAAAGTTACTAAATTGCAGCGATAAGCTACATCTTCAGGCCTTAAAAGAATCCCTCTTGCAGCAGCCTCAATGGGGCCCCTGCCTGTATATTTTTCCTCAGGAGGATAACCCAATAATCCCATTATGGCCACATCAGAACCAGGGTGCATACCCATTGGTATGGTCTGACAAGTGCCTATCTCTCCATAACTTGCTAAAAAATCCATTCCAGGTGTAATGGCGACCTCTAAAGGGGTTTTTCCATCAAGTTCTTTCAAAGCAAAATCACCCATCCCATCACCAATAATAACTACATACTTTTTTGGTAAATCCTTTTCTCTTTTTTTGATACCCTTTAGTTTTTTCTCTGCCTTTGTCTTTTTCTCTTTACTATTTCTTTCCTCTAATTCCATTTAAATACCCCCTTTTTAAATCCCTTATAAAAGCTTAGCAATTAAAAAAGACAATTTAAAAAATAAGAAAAAAAATAAAGTTAACAAGAGCTGCCCAAAAAAATCTTGAGGAGAAAATAAAAGACTTAAGAGATAGAAAACGCCTAAAAAATAAAGCCTTCTTTTTTTATATAACTCTTTCGTTATTATTTCTTCTTTTATAAGAAGGGCAAAAAAGATTGGAAGTTGAAAAATTAAAACAGAAAATAAAATAATCTTTAAAGTAAAGAATAAAAAGGCAGAAATACGCAAATTATTTAGAAAATTTTGGCCAAAATAAAGAAAAATTTTTAAGAAAAAAGGGGTAAAGAGAAAATAACCCACAAAAATTCCTAATATCCCAAGAGAAAAGGACAAAAGGATTAAACGCAAAAGGAATTTTCTTTCGTAAAAATATAGTTCAGAAGAGATTGCTTTATACAAACGTATGATTAAGAGAGGCAGTGTAAGAGCTAAAGCTATATAAAAAGAGGCTCTTAGAACAACAAAAAGTGCCTCTTCAAGGCTTATAAAAACTAAGCTTTTTTCTGAAAGGAGTTTGAAATAGGGAAATAAAAGATAGGGAAATAGCCTGGGAAAGAGAAAAAAAATTAACATCCATGAGCCAAAGAGAAAAAGAAGGTAAAAAATAAGTTCTCGTCTTATACGGGATAAAATTTCTATATCAAAAAAATTAGGAAGATTTAGTTTGGTCATCCTTTTTAGGATCTATGTGATCTAAAAGTTTTACATTGTCTGTAATTTCTTCTTTAAGTTTTTCAATTTCTGATTGAGCCTCCTTAAAATCTTTTTCAACTTCCTCTAACTCAAGCTCTCTTTTTAGTTCCTCTATAGTTTTTTTTACTTCTAAGGAAAGGCGGGCTAAAAAGCGCCCAATCTCAGGAAGTTTTTCAGGTCCTAAAACGATAAGCGCAACAAGGAAAATAATTAGAGCCTCAGTAAAACCTATATTAAACATGGTTTTCTATATACCTTTTAGGTATCGATTTCCCTAATTGGCAGAAGAGTTCATAGGAGATGGTTTGGGCAAGTTGAGCCAGTTCATCAGCAGGAACTTCTTCTCTTTCTCCACCAAGAAGGATTACCTCATCTCCTAATTGGGGATTTTCTATGTCTGTAAGGTCTACATATAGAGCTTTCATGGAAATGGTTCCCACAATGGGAACTCTTTTACCTTTAGTCACTGCAAAGCCTCTATTACTAAGAATTCTTGGATAACCATCTCCATACCCTACAGGAACAATTCCCAAGAGGCTATCTCTTTTAGCTTGAAAAGTTGGGCCATAGCCAGCACTTTCTCCCTTTCTTAGCTTTTTAATTTCCACAATCTTTGATTTGAGTGTCATCACGGGTTTTAGCTTTAAATAAGCCCTGGCACGATTGGAAGGATAAGCTCCATAGAGGGCAATTCCAGGTCTCACTAAATTTCCCAAAAATCCTTGATTAAATATTATACCTGCTGAATTACAAAAATGAAGGTGTTTCATTTGGAAACCATGATTTTCAAAGAATTTTATAGCCTTTTTAAAGTTTTCTATTTGCTGTTGAAAAAGTTCTGCTTCTGGATTTTCTGCACAGGCTAAATGTGTCATAAGTCCCGTTAAATGCAATTGGGGATTTTCCTTGAGTTTTTCTATAAGAATAGGAAGTTCTTCCAGGGAAAGACCAAAACGATGCATCCCTGTATCTATTTTGAGATGGAATTCAAGACTAATTGCCTTTTTTAATGAGAAGTCAATAAGTACTTCAAAAGTGGGAATATTTGTCACAACAGGTGTAACTCTTAAGGCTTTTATTTCAGGAAGCCATTCTTTTTCAAATCCTGAAAGAAGGAAAAGAGGGTGAATAAAGCCGGCTTTTCTTAGAAGATATGCTTCATAAATTTCTGAAATACCAAAACCGTAGACCTTTTCTTTGGATAGAGCTCTGGCTACCTCTAATAAACCATGACCATAAGCATCATTTTTAATAACAGGAAGAAATTCAATTTCCTTTGGCACTAAATTTTTTAAAGCTCTAAGATTTTTAATTAAATTAGTTAAATTTATTTCAAGAATTTTGGGCCAATGGATAAAAATTCCCCCTAAAGCTTAAACTTTTATAGATTTAATATAATCAGAAGCAGAGATTCCTGCTATACAGCCTTCTCCTACAGCTTTAGCTAATTGAAGTGGAGGCCCGGTAATATCTCCACAGGCAAATACACCAGGTATATTGGTTGCCATTTTTTGATTTACCTTAACAAAATTAAAGGTTTCAGGGTCAAGCTCAATCCCTAAGGGAGCAAGAAGTTCCAGAGGTCCTTTTGCTCCTATTTCAATAAAAATTCCCTCAACCTCTATTACTTCTTCACCTTCAAGTTTTAAACCTTTAACTTCCTCTTCTCCAATAATCTCAAGAGGTTTTGCTAAAATGACCTCTACTTGAGTATTTTGAAATTCTTCTTTAACATCTGGGATATCCTTTAAGGGAATAAAATAGACTTTGCTTGCAAAGTTGGTAAGTGTTTTTGCGCCATGTATAGCAGCTGACCCATCTCCTATAACAGCAACTTTTTTCCCCCTATAAAACCAGGCATCACAATCAACACAATAAGAAAGCCCCTTTCCTATATATTGGTCCTCCTTTTTAAATAGCTTTTTTTTCTTTTTTACACCCATAGCTAAAATCAAAGCTTGAGCCTTAATTTCCGTGCCCTTTTCTGTTTCCGTTAAAAAGAAATTTTCATCTAATTTCTCGATTTTAACAGCATCTTCCTCTAAAATCTCTGCACCAAATTTTAAGGCTTGTTTAATTCCAGCATAAATAAGATCCTTTCCATCAACCTTTTCAGAAAAACCAAAATAATTTTCAATATGTGCTTGAAAGAGTGCACTTCCTTCTGGTTTACCCAAAATGAGAACTTTGTGTTTTCTTCTTGCTGTGTGGATTGCCGCTTGAAGACCTGCAGGACCAGCTCCTATAATTACTATCTCATACTCCTGCATATTTTTCTCCTAAATAAGTATCTTATATTTTATCTTATAAGTAGTATAATCCAGATTAAATAAATTAAAAGAGCCAAACTACATCTATGTGATTGTCGCCCCTTAGTGCCTCCTTAACCAAAAAAATCTTCACTCCATTTAGAGCAAGAGGCGTTAACCTGAAATTAAGAACAAGAAAGGCTGTGATTTAAATATTTTTTTAAAGCCTCTGAGGTTGGGGTATTGACGGTTAGAAATTCTTTTAGAGGCCCTTGAAAAATTATTTCACCTCCTTTATCACCTCCTTCTGGTCCCAGTTCAATTATCCAGTCTGCAGCTTTTATAAGTTCTAAGTTATGCTCTATTACCACCACAGTATGCCCTCTATTTACTAAGGCCTGAAGTACGGTATTCAGTTTAGCTATATCCAAAATGTGTAATCCCGTAGTAGGTTCATCCAAGAGGTACATAACAGAGTGGGAATGTTTTTTACCCAGTTCTTTTGCAAGCTTTATTCTTTGTGCCTCACCTCCTGAAAGAGTGGGGCTTGGCTGTCCCAAGGCTAAATAAT
>JBKBMM010000082.1:0-4699 GCA_046295835.1 Caldimicrobium sp. | reverse complement strand
AAATTCACCCATAAAGACTGTTTCTTCTCCCTTTTTTACCTCCACACGAACTTTTCGCTTTTTCCCTTCCACTTCAACTACCTTTGCATAAGCCATGATTTCATCACCCAATTTAACGGGTTTTAAAAATTTAACTTCTGCCTTAGCTAAAACCACTGTCTCTTCATTTACTGCAAGCATAGAAGCATAATCAGCTAAACCAAAAATAAATCCGCCGTGTATTAGACCCTTTTCGTCAGCTATCATTCTTTCATCTGTTTTTAATTTGAGTGTGGCTTCACCAGGATTTAATTTTACAGGGCTTCCACATAAACTTTGATCAATACTCCTATGGGTCTTTATTTCCATTTTTTCTTCTCCTAACTTAAGCTATTTTGTCTAAACAAAATTCTATAAATAACATATGTTCCAAAACTTTAAACTTAAAGGTCACTCTGGGGGTTTTACAAAGAGAATGGATTTTATACTCCTTTCCTGTAATCATACTTGGCACTGAAGCTTTAAGGGTTGCACCAAACTTTTCAAATCTTCTTCTAAAAGCTCCGCAGATCATATTAGCAAGCTCTCCTGCCATGTCTAAGGCTTCTTGGGTGAGATTTGAAGGTCTTTCCCCCAAAAGGGTTTCCATTAAATGAAAAAGAAGCTCCCTTCCTAAGGATACTACAAAGGCACCTTGTAATTTTTCACCAGTAAGACCAATAATAGAGGAGATTTCCTCTAAGGCATAGTCTTCTTTGCGGGCTTCAGTTCCAACAAGTTCAGGATTGGTTCCTGTATAAGTAGAAATAACTTCTGTTACCGCTTCTTTAATCGCATCTGCAATGGTATTAGCCATTTTTTTTCCCCCAGTAATTAGAGTTTACTTATTTTTTATCATTTTAAAAAACATGATCAAAGATAGTAAAATATTTTTTTTACTTGTCAATTAGTATTCTTTTACTTATAAGTTAAAATTTTTTAAATAATTTAGAACTTCTTTAATAAGGACTTCAGAGGATTTTGAAGTAGTATCAACTCTGAAGTCTGCCCATTTTTGGTAAAGGGGAAGTCTTTCTTTATAAATTCTTTCTACCTCTTCTTCCCAGCTTAAATTGGTTAAGGCAGGTCTCTGAGAGTCACTTTTTTTATCTTTTTCTAATCTTTTTTTAATCTCCTTGAGACTTGCATCTATCCAAAGAATTAAGCTTTCTCTCTTTAAATTTGCCATTTCTTCTTCATGTAAAATAGCCCCGCCTCCTAAGGCACAAACTAAATTTTCTTTACCTAAAAGCCCTCTTAGGAATTCCCTTTCTAATTTTCTAAAATAAGACCATCCTTTATTTTCTACAATCTCTTTTATAGTTAATCCCTCTTTTTTTTGGATTTCTTCATCAGCATCTATAAAGGGAAGATGTAATTTTAAGGCTAAACCTTTTCCCAGAGTAGTTTTGCCTGTACCTCTAAAACCGATTAAAAGAATTTTCTTCATAGAGTTTTTCAAAGAGTTCCCAAAAATTGGGAAAAGATTTAGATACACATAAAGGATTTTCGATTTGCAGAGGTCCTGCCTTTAGGGCTAAAATAGAAAAAGCCATAGCAATTCTATGATCATCGTATGTATTTATGCTTGCAGGTTGGAAAGTATCTTGCCCATATATTACTAAACCATCAGGTAATTCTTCTACTTTTACTCCTAATTTGGTAAGCTCGGTGGCTACTGCCTTAATTCTATCTGTTTCTTTATAACGCAGATGAGGAGCACCATAAAGCACTGTTCTTCCTTCTGATACAGCACCTAAAATTGCCATTGTGGGAAAAAGATCAGGACAATCTTTAAGATTAAAAGATCCTGCCTTAGCTCTCCCCTCAAAGGTAACCTCAATTCCTATGGGATAATGAACTCTAACCGTTGCCCCCATCTCTTGAATAAAATCTAAAAATACAGTATCAGCTTGTTTAGATTGAAAATCATAATTTCCAATAAATATTTTTCCCTTTCCAAGTACTATGGGTATAGCTAAAAAATAGGAAGCACTTGAAGCATCAGCTGGTACCTCATAAGAAATTGCCTTATACTCACCTGAGGGAACTCTATATCCCTCTTCAGTTTTTTCTACCTCTACACCAAATTTAGCCATGATCTGACAAGTCATCTCTATATAACTTTGAGAAAATAGTACACCTTCGATAACCACTTCAAGGCCTTGGGGCAAATAAGGCCCTATTAATAAAAGAGCGGAAATAAATTGGCTACTTATATATCCAGGAAGGGTTATTTTTTCTGAATTAAGAAAGCTTTCATATACCTTTAAAGGAAAATAATATTCCCTTTCTAAACATATAATTTTAGCCCCTATTTTTCTTAATGAGGTGATTAAAGCCTCCATCGGTCTTTCATGAAGCCTTGGCTTACCGTAGAGTTCAATCCATTCTCCTTTTCCAAGGGCAGAATAGGCTAAAAAGAATCTTGCTCCAGTACCATTATTTCCCAAAAAAACCCGTTCTTTGGAAAGCTCTGGCTTACCACCAACACCTTCTATCTCTAATGTGGAGGTTTCTTTATGATTAAACCTAACTCCTGTTGCTTCCAAGGCTTCCTTTAATAATAAAGGATCCTCACTTGGAAGAGGATTTTTTATAATTGAGCTTCCTTTGGCTAAACTTGCACATAAAAAGGCTCTTTGTGTAAGACTTTTTGAAGAGGGAAGTAATAAAGTGCTTTTTTCAAAACTCTTAAGGGGTTGAACTATTTTCTTCTCCAAGAGAAATTCCCCTTTCTAAATTTTTGACTTCCTCATAAAGAACCTTTTCCATTATTTTAACTGGTGCTTCCATACCTGTAAAGAGCCTAAATTGCTCTACTCCCTGATAAAGTAACATCCTAAGCCCATCAATAGTAAGGGCATATCCTTCTGCAAGGCTCAAAAATTTAGTCTTTAAAGGTAAATATACAATATCCATGGCTACTTTGAATCTTTTTATGACTTCCTCTGAAATAGGAGAAATATGGGATTTAAGGCCCACACTGGTTGTTTGGATGATAATATCTCCTTCAGCTTGATTTATCATATCCCAAGGATAGGCTATTATCCCAAAATACTCAGCTAATTTTTCTGCCTTATGAAAGGTACGATTGTAAAGAAGGATCTTCTTAGCACCTCCCTTTTTTACAGCATATATTACAGCTCTACTTGCCCCTCCTGCTCCAAGTATAACTATCTTCTTACCTTTTAAAGTAATACCCTTTTCTTCAAAAGCTTTTAATACTCCTATCCAATCTGTATTAAATCCCTTAAGATATCCCTCATAATTAACAACTGTGTTTACGGCTCCTATCTCTAAAGCAGTCTCCTCTACTTCATCTAAAAGAGGAAGGATAGCTTCTTTGTGAGGAATAGTAACTGAGATCCCGCTTATATTTAAAGCTTTTAAGCCTTGCACTGCTTGAGCTAAATTTTCCGATTTTACTAAGAAGGCCCCATAAACTGCTTTTATACCCAGTTCTCTAAAGGCTGCATTGTGCATAATAGGAGAAAGGGAATGGGAGATTGGATCGCCAATAATCCCAAATACTTTAAACATTCTTTAGTATCTCCCAAATTCGTTTTGCCTCAAGAAGATCCATCTGACCAGGAGCGCAAGGTTTCTCTGAAGGAGGAAATACATAAGTAAAGGGAGCTCCTAAAAAAAGGCTTAGGATCCGAGAAAGTCTTACTTTTTCTCCCATATTAAAGGCAACAATTTCTAACCCTAAGCTCTTTCCATATTTTATTAAAGCTAAAAATTCTAAAGAGTCTTCCATTCTTTCTGCAAAAGTCGTTATTTTAAACCATTTCATTCCTAAATTCGAAGCCTTTTTTAAAAAGCCTTTTAAGACCTTAAGAGATGGTGTGGTTTGAAAATGATGATAAGAAAAAAGAATTTTTTGAGGAAAAAAAGGACTCCTCTCAAGGATAGATTTTATTTTAAAAAAATTTTTCCATTCAAAATCAACCAAATAAGCTCCTTCATTACAGCAAATTTCTAATATTTTCCATCTTTCAAGAGGGTCAACCTGCTTCCATCCACCTTCTTCATATGCCCTATAAGTACAAATAAATCTATAGGGGAGATGCAAGAGGCTTTTAAGATGTTCAAGGGAAATTTCCTGTAAGGAATCTAACCTTAATTCAAAAAGATCAGTATAAGGCTTTGATTTTTCAAGCTGAGAATAAATACCCTTCCAAGTAGGATGTGCTAAGACTACACAAAACATGAAAAAAATTTAATCCAAATAAAATTTTATTGCGTATTATAGTTTAAAATTGGAAAGATAATTATAAATCATTTGATCATAGGAGCTAACTAATTTAAAGACCTTTTTGGCAAGTTCAAATCTGGTTTGGAGGGTAGTGTTGCCAAATTTTTTAATTTCTTCTAATACTAATGGATAATCTGCAGGATCTGTAACCACAGTTACATATTTAAAATTCTTAGCGCTGGCTCTGAGTAAAGTTGGTCCTCCAATATCAATATTCTCAATGGCCTTATCTAAGTCCCCTTTTTCAGCAACTACTTTCTCAAAGGCATATAAATTCACTACTACTAAATCTATGGGTTTAATGTTGAGTTTTTGAAGGGTTTCTACATGTTCCTTATCATCTCTCTTAAAAAGTATGCCTGCATGTACATGGGGATGTAATGTTTTAACTCTACCTCCAAGGATTTCAGGAAATCCAGT
>JBKBMM010000081.1:0-4799 GCA_046295835.1 Caldimicrobium sp. | reverse complement strand
TTACAAATTTTTAGTTAAACCATTAAATAAAATTCTCGAAGAAAGACAGAAAAAAATCGAAGAAGGTTATAAAAATAAAGAAGAGGCAGAAAGGTTAATTAAAGAAGTTAAGGCATTAAGAGAAGAAATATTAGCTAAGACAGAAAAAGAAAAAGAATTGATACTTAATTCTGCTTATCAACAGAAAGAAATTTTAATAAATCAGTTCTTAGAAGAAATCGATAAGTTAAGAAAAGATTTTTCTCAAAAATTTGAAAAAGAAAAAGAAGAGAAACTAAAAAAGCTTCAAATTATAGAAAAAGAAAGGGAGATAGAACTTACTTATACCATAGAATCTCTAAAAAATAAACTTTTAGATTTGCAAAGGCAAAAAAGAGAATTAGAAAGGGAATATGAAGCTTTAAAAAAACGCTATGAAGAGTCTTCTATTTTAGATATATTAACAGAAGTTTATAGAGAGGAATATTTTTTGAGAAGGCTCAAAGAGGAAATGCTTAGAGCAAAACGATATGGAAGAGTTTTTAGTCTTCTTTATATTGTCATAGATAAATTAGGAGAACTTGGTAAAAAATTTGGTATAGGAGAAGAAGAAAAGTTTTTAAAAAATTTAGCCTCTTCTTTTAAAAGTTTTTTGAGAAGGGTTGATCTTGTATGTAAGGCAAAAAAGTGGGACACCTTTTATGTGATTTTGCCTGAGACTCCCTCTCAAGGAGCTATGGTTGTTGCAAGAAAATTGCTCCGAAAAATTGAAGAATTATACTTTAAAGAATACAACTTAAAATATTCAGCCTATATTACCGTTTTAACCTTTGATCCCAAAAAATATGGATCCTAAAAAGGAACCCTCACCTCAGGCTATTCTCGCCCTATTAGAAAAGGGCATAGAGTTATTAAGAAAAAGAGAGCAAAACAAGGTACTTCTCTTAAAATTAGAACAGGAACTTGAAAAATAAACTTAGGGTAGACAAACTTCTGGTAGAAAGAGGTTTTGCAGAAAGTAGAGAAAAGGCTCAAGCCCTTATATTGGCAGGTAAAGTTTTTTATTCCTTAGATGGAATAAACTTCACTCCTGTTAATAAACCCGGAGACCTTTTACCTGGGGATGTTTTTTTAAAAATTGAGGAAGATTTTCCTTATGTCTCAAGAGGTGGCCTCAAATTAGAAAGTGCCCTTAAGGTTTTTGAGATAAATCCTAAGGATTGGGTTTGTTTAGATGTGGGGGCAAGTACAGGTGGTTTTACCCATTGTTTGTTAATCTTTGGTGCAAAAAAAGTTTTTGCCATAGATGTAGGAAGGGGACAACTTCATTATAAATTAAGAGAAGATCCAAGAGTAATTTACTATGAAGGAATAAATGCCAGATATCTAACTCCTGAGTTTTTCCCTGAAAAGTTTGATTTAATCACCATTGATGTTTCTTTCATCTCTCTTAAAAAGATTTTACCAGTTTTAGTGCCTTTACTAAAAGAGGAAGCTTTAATTTTAGCTCTTATTAAGCCTCAATTTGAGTTAAGTCCAAGAGAAGTTAAAAAGGGGATCGTTAAAGATCCTAAATTGCATTTTAAGGTGGTGCAAGAGATTTGGTCCTTTGCTGATGATTTAGGATTAAAACCTTTAGGGGTAGCCGAAAGTCCCATCCTTGGCACCAAAGGTAATAAAGAATTTTTTATTTGCCTTAAAAAAAGTAATATGCTATAATAAAATCAAATAAAATAAGGAGGTTCGCCTATGAAAATTGTAGTAGCCTATGATGGCTCTGAAGATGCTAAAGAGGGCATAAGAATTGCTCAAAAATTTGTAGAAGAAAATAAAGGGGAGCTCATTCTTATAAGTGTAGCTGCCAAAAGAGAAGATATGAGTAAGGAGGAAGTAGAAAAAGTAAAGTCTAAAGCTGAAGCTATACTTAAAGAGGCTGAAAGGCTTTTTTCTAATATACGCTTTAAGACAGTTCTTTTAGAAGATTACTCTGTTGCTGAAGCAATTTTAAAATTTGTGGAAAAAAATGAAGCGGATCTTCTAATTATGGGGGCTAAGGGCACAAGACCAGATATTTTAAGATATACCTTGGGAAGTACCGCAGCCAAAGTTGTTTCCTTTGCCCCATGCTCTGTCTTTATAGTGAGAAAAAAGAAAGAAGAAGAATAAATCTTTTTTAATGGAAAATTTTTTTTTAAATTTAACTCTCATAACTTATTTTATAGCTTGGATAGGTTCACTATTTTATTTCAAAACCCTGGAAAAAAATGCCTATAAACTCTATCAAGGGGTTCTTTGGATTGGCTTTATTTTTCATCTCCTATTTCTTTTCTTTTTTCTCAGAAAACTTTATCAAGAGCCATCCTTTACCTTTCAAGATGTTTTAAATGTCTTTTCCTTCCTTTTAGTCTCCGTTTATATGTATTTTTCCTTTAGTAAGATTAAGGCTTATACCTTTGGAACCTTTTTTTTGCCTCTACCTATATTGTTTCTTCTTCTTGGCCTTTTTCTTTTTAAAGAAGCTCTTCCTTCACCTTTTATACCCTTTGTGAAATCCTTTTGGTTTCCCCTTCATGCATTGTCTTCTCTTCTTTCCCATGCCTTTTTACTTGCAGGATTTATCTCTTCAATAATGTATCTTCTCCAAGAAAGGGAAATAAAGAAAAAAAAATTAGGATATTTTTTTCAGAAACTACCTCCCCTTCATACTTTGGAGAAAATTTCAGAAAAATCTCTTTATAATGGTTTTTTCTTTTTAACCATGGGAATACTTAGTGGGGCCCTATGGAGCGAACTTGCCTTTGGAGATTATTGGAGATGGTCTCCTAAAGAGATAATTACACTCTCTCTTTGGTTAATTTATACAGGAATGATTCATCAGAGAATTCTTATTGGTTGGAGAGGAAGGAGATTAGCTTATATCTTTGTCATAGGAACTCTTCTCTGGTTTTTCACCTTTTTTGTAGTAAACTTTTATTTTAAAGGCTTCCATACCTATGGATAAAGAATACCTAATTTCACTTATAGGGGTTAATCATAAAACTACTCCAGTAGAATGGAGAGAAACATTATCCTTTGCAACCTCCTCAATGTATCCTATTTTAAAACTTAAAGAAACTTATCCTTCCTTAAAAGAAGGGCTTTTTCTTTCCACTTGTAACAGAGTAGAATTTCTTTTTGTAATAGAAAAAAAAGATAAAGAAGCTTTTATGAATAGTTTTCAAAATTTTGTTACTAAGGAGACTGGTATTTCTTGGGAAAAACTTTCCTCTTTCTTTTATTTTTTAGAAAATGAAGAGGCAATAAGGCACCTTTTTGAAGTAGCCTGCGGGCTTGATTCTATGGTATTAGGAGAGCCTCAAATTTTAGGTCAACTAAAGGAGGCCTACAAAAAGGCCTTAGAGCATAAAACTTCGGGTCTTTTTCTTAACAAACTTTTACATCGAGCCTTTTTTGTAGCCAAAAGGGTGCGTACTGAAACTGGAATTGGCGGAGGCGCCATCTCAGTTAGCTTTGCTGCAACTAAACTTGCCAAAAAAATCTTAGGATCTCTTAAAGATAAAAAAGTTCTTCTTATTGGAGCAGGGGAGATGGCAGAACTTGCTTGCCAACATTTACTAACCTATGGAGCTAAGGAAATTTTTATAGCCAATAGAACCCTTTCTAAAGCTATTGAACTTGCTGAAAAATTTCAAGGAAAGGCCTATTCCTTAGATGACCTTCCTGAGCTTCTTGTAAAAAGTGATATTGTAATCTCTTCTACAGGTTCACCTTCTTTTATCATCACAAAAGACTTTCTTTCTCCTCTAATTAGAGCGCGAAAATATAGGCCACTTTTTCTAATTGACATAGCTGTACCAAGAGATATAGAACCCAAGGTAAATGAACTTGAAAATGTATACCTTTTTGACATTGATGATTTGCAAGAGGTAGTAGAAGAGAATATAAAAAACCGTAAAAAAGAGGCCTTGCGTGCTAAGACTATTATAGAAGAAGAGGTCCTTAAAATGAAAAAATGGTTACAGGAACTCTCCTTACACCCCACAATTCAAAGATTAGTTAACTGGGCAGATGAGTTAAGAAAAAAAGAACTGGAAAAAACCTTCAAAAAAATAAAAAATTTAAGTGCAGAAGAAAGAGAGGCTATTGATTATTTAACCTATTCTCTGATGATGAAATTTCTTTCTAACCCTATTCAGTTCTTAAAAAGGGGATATCACGAAGAAGGTAAATATGCAATTAACATCATAAGAGAAATCTTTTGTTTAGATGAATCTCTTAAGCCCATTCCTTATAAAGATGTCTTTGAAGAAGCCCTTGAACTTTTAGATTCTGCATCTGATGAAAAAGATCTTAAAAAGGGATATCCTCTTCATTAATTGGAGGCAGTTCCTCTTCTAAATCCACTCCTACTTCTTTCAAATTACCGCTTTTCTCTTCTTCAAGAGGAAGACTCTCTCCCTTGCGATCTAAAATTTGTAAACTTTGCACTAAAATCTCAGTAACATACCTTAATTGCCCCTGTTTATCCTCAAACTTTCGGGTTCTTAATTTCCCCTCAACATATATTTTTGAACCCTTGGAAAGATATTCCCCACAAATTTCAGCTAATCTACCAAAGGCAACTAATCTATGCCACTCTGTAATAGTAACCTTTTCCCCATTCTTAATAAAGACCTCGTTTGTTGCAATCCGAAAGGTAGATACTGGTTTACCATCTAAGGTATAGCGAATCTCAGGATCAGCCCCTAATCTTCCAATTAAAATAACTTTATTTACACTCATTTTATATTTTCAATATAGTCCCCTCTTTAAAAATTTCA
>JBKBMM010000080.1:0-4824 GCA_046295835.1 Caldimicrobium sp. | reverse complement strand
ATTCCACCATTAGGTATTACATCATGGGGTTCCGCTTGCAGGGCTTCATGAAAATGGGGATGAAAAGGGTCCCCTACTGTTGGTTCAAATTGCTTTAGCCCAAACTTTTCTAAAGTTTGTATTAAAACTTTCAAAGTCAATTCTACCCCTTCTTTTAAAGCCTGGGTATTAGAGGTAGTTTCAAAGGCTCTAAGTGCCATCTCCAAATTATCTATAGAAGGTAAAAGTTCTTTAAAAACCGTCTCTAATGCAAACTTGAAATATTTCTCTTTTAAAGGCTTTTTTAAGATTTTCTATTTCTGCTGCATATCTCAAGGCCCTATCTTTCCATTCTTTAAGTTCCTCTTCTATCTTGGAAAGATTGTCTTGCTCTACCTGAGTTTCCATAGTTCCTTCCTTTTTTTCCTCCATTCCCTAACCTCCTTTCCCTCTTTACAAATGCCTATCTACTGGTTAACATAAAAATTAAGTCTTTTATTTTATTTTTCCAGAGGTAAAGGAGAAAAATTTAGGTATGGAGCCCTGGCAAGTTAAAGAGATAGTTTTGAAAGCCTTAAAGGAGGATTTGCCCTTTGGGGATAAAACAACAGAAATGCTTATACCCTCAAATTTCTATGGAAAGGCCTATTTTTTGGCAAAATCATCTTTAGTTATTTGCGGAGAACCTATAGCAGAGGCAGTATATAAAGAAATTGATCCTGAAGTAAAAATTACATGGCATTACCCAGAAGGAAGCGAAATTAAAAGCTTTACAAAATTTGGATATGTGGAAGGAAAGGTTCAAAGCTTATTGAAGGGAGAACGTGTAGCCCTGAATTTTTTACAACATCTCTCAGGAATAGCAACCAAAGTTAGAGAAATGGTTCATAAACTTAAAAACTCTGCACTTCTTCTTGATACACGCAAAACCTTACCAGGCTTAAAAATTTTACAAAAATATGCAGTAAAAATTGGAGGTGGAAAAAATCACAGATTTTCACTCTCAGATGGTATACTCATCAAAGATAATCATATAAAGGCCTTAGGAGGATTAGAAAAAACCTTAAATAAAATTAAAGAGATCCCCCATTATCTTAAAGTTGAAATTGAAATAAAAAGTCTTAAAGAATTAAATCTTTTATTGGAAAGCAATGCAAAAGTAGATATAGTCCTCTTAGATAATTTCTCACTTGAAGACTTAAAAAAGGCTATAACCCTTATTAAAAGTAAAAAACCTGCTTTAGAGATAGAAGTATCAGGTGGAATAAGTGAGGAAAATTTAGAGAACTATAAAGAGTTAGATATTAATTATATTTCCTCTGGGGCACTTACTCATTCGGTAAAAGCCGTTGATATTAGTTTTAAAATTGAGGAAATTTGGGAAATCTAAAAGATAAAATAAAAAGGGGGCTCTTTGCCCCCTCCTAATAATTATCCTGCAAAGGCCTTTTCTAAAGGTGGTATAACCTGTTTCTTTCTGCTCATAACCCCTTCTAACCACATAGACCTTCCTTCAAGTTTTTTGCCAAAGGCCTTCTCAATCAAAGCTGGATCATCGGTTACTACAAAGAGCTCTGTTCCTTCCTTCATAATATCTGTAAGCATAAAAACAATACTATGATATCCTCCTTCATTTTTCATTTTGACAAGCTCATTATAAATTTCATCCTTTCTTCCCTCTATGAGGGATAGATCAATAACCTCAATTTGACCAGCTCCAACCTTTTTCCCACTCATATTATAATCTTTATAGTCTCTCATTATAATATCCCTTACTGCCATTCCACTTACATCAGATAGTTTTGATTTTACTTCAATTCCAAACTTTGTAATATCAGTGATACCTGCAATTTTTGCTAAAGCTTCTCCAGCAGCTTTATCCATAGGGGTTGTGGTAGCAGATTTAAAAATAACAGTATCACTTAGAATAGCTGACAACATAATAGAGGCAATATTTTGAGGAATTTCTACACCAGTGTTATCATAGAGGAATTTTAGGGTGGTGGCTGAGCAACCAACAGGTAAGTTTACAAAGCAAATTGGATTAGGTGTGGTGACATCTCCAATTTTGTGGTGATCAACCACTGCCACAATTTCAGCTTGGGAGAAATTGTCCACACTTTGGACAACATCTGAGTGATCTACTAAGGCAATTTTTTTACCTGCCCCATCTGTCATCAGCTCAGGAACTGAAAATCCAAATTTTTCAAGAACGAATTTGGTCTCTGCATTAGGTTCTCCTTGCCTCACAGGCACTGCTTCAAGCTCTGGCATTTTCATCTGAGCAAGAATACCTCTTTTTTTCCACTCATTCCAAAGATAGGCAAAAGCTATAGCTGAACAGATAGAATCAGTATCTGGATTTTTATGCCCTACTACATAAAGGACCTCTTTGGACATCTTACACCTCCTTTATAAAAGAATTTTTCTAATGGGATTGTAATTACAAATTTAACCTTGTCAAGGGCAAGTGAAAGATTATAATATTTTTTTAAAAAATAAGGCTTTAAAGTTAAGAGTCATATCTACCGATAAAAAGAAATAGTATGGAAAGAGAAGCGGTAAGAATTGATGTAGTAATACCTATAGAAATATATCCTATATCTGAAAAAGAACTCCAAAATAAGAGGGCAAGAACTGTAGGAGATATGCCTCTCTTTTCTTATATACCCCTTAAAGATACAATAGATGAGGCCTTGAACAATTGGCTAAAACTTATCAATGCAAAATTAGATTATCTAATTAATCTTTTAACCAGAGAAAGAGAGGGTTTTCATCTCTTACCATTAAAACAGGTCAATATAAGTGAAAAAGGGCTTAGAGTTGAAAGAGAGAAGCCTCTGGAAGTTGGCTCTTTTGTAGAAGTAAAACTTGTCTTAGACCTTTATGAACCTCTTGGATTATACCTTTATGGAAAGGTTTTAAGATGTGAGAAAAAGGAGGAGAATTTTGATATAGCCCTTGAATTTATTACTCTACCACCAGATATCAAAGAAAAACTTAGTTTTTACATCCTTCAAAAAGAAAGAGAATTAATAAGAAGTAGAAAAGAGGAATAATATGCCAGCTATAGTGGGGTTAATCGTAGTAATACTCTGTGTTTTTGTAGGTTATGCCTTAGAGCACGGCAATTTTTCAGTAATAATTCAACCCGTTGAGTGGTTAATTATCTTCGGAGCAGCAACTGGTGCTCTACTTACAGCAAACAATATGACTGTAGTAAAGGGAATTATTCAAGGGTCCATAAAGGCCCTAACTAAGGCTGGAAATTACACAAAGGATGATTATATAGAACTCCTATTGCTTCTCAATGATATATTTAGAAAGATTAAAAAAGAAGGACTTATTTCAATTGAGCAAGATATAGAGAATCCTGAGGCAAGTAAAATTTTCTCAGCTTATCCTAAAATTCTTGCCAATCACCATCTCCTGGATTTTATTAGAGATACCTTCCGCTCTATTCTTACCACTAATATTACTCACTTTGAATTAGATAGCCTTTTAGAAAATGAAATAGAGATAATTCATCATGAGCTCTCAGAGCCAGCCCATAGACTTTCAAATTTAGCAGACTCCATGCCTGGATTAGGGCTTGTTGCTGCAGTTTTGGGGATTATTTTAACTATGGGCAAAATTGATCAACCTCCTGCGGTTTTAGCTCATCACCTTTCCATTGCTCTTGCTGGTACTTTTATAGGTATTCTTACCTGTTACGGTTTTATGGCTCCCCTCTCTGCCAGGATGGAGAAATTAGCCTTAGAGGAAAAGGAATATCTCACTGTAGTTAGAATTGCTATTGTCTATTTTATTGGAGGTGGAGCCCCTCAAATTGCTGTGGAATTTGCAAGAAGAGCTATTCCACCCCATCACAGACCAAGCTTTTCTGAACTTGATGCTAAACTCAAAGAGAGAAAATAGATGAGCACACCTCCTATTATTATAAAAAAAGTCAAAAAAGTTGTTGGCGGTCACCATGGAGGCTCATGGAAAATTGCCTATGCTGACTTTTTAGCAGGAATGATGACCTTTTTTTTACTCCTATGGCTTGTATCTCTCATGGAACCGAAAACTAAGGCTCAAGTTGCTGCCTATTTTAAAAAATTTAATATTTTTTCCAAAGCAGGGGTAAGTATGCTTATGGAATTTTATCGTTCTGGTAAAATGGAAGGCCCTAAAGTTCAGCCCCTTCCTCAAGAATTACCACCTGTTAAAGGAGAAGCTGAAAAATTTAAAAGAATCATTGAAACAAGACTTAAATCTCTTCAAGAACATGTATTAATTGAGGTCACAGAAACAAAAACAAAGGAACGGATAGTTAAAATTGAAATTATGGACTTAATAAACAAACCCCTATTTAATCCAGGCAGTGCTGAACTTTTACCTGAGGGAAAAGAGATACTAAAAATTTTAGCAGAAGAAATTAAAGATCTACCTGTGCTCATTTCAGTAGAAGGTCATACAGATGCCCTTCCTTCAAGAAGAGGAAAGTTAGGAAATTGGGAGCTTTCAAATGCCAGGGCTATGACTGCTACTGTTGAACTTGTTAAAAATGGGATAGCACCAGATCAAATTTTAGAAGTGGTAGGTTATGCAGATAATTTACCCTTATTCAAAGATAATCCTTTTGATCCTAGGAATAGAAGGATCACCCTTACCCTTCATTATGGTGCTCAAGAAGCTTTAAAGGCAAAGGTTGAAAAAAGTGAAGTCTCACTCCCTCAACCTTAATAATACTCTAACTGGTATCTTCTCAAAGCCAAGAGCTTGCTGAAATCTGTGTCTTATAAATTTTTCTATATGCTTAGGTATTTTTTTAGGTTCTATATTAGTGAACACAACAAAAGT
>JBKBMM010000079.1:0-4853 GCA_046295835.1 Caldimicrobium sp. | reverse complement strand
ATATTTGCCTTAGTTGATCATCTATTAGTTGATAGGGCTTATGGTGGAAGATTCCAATTGAAGGATTGGACATATATTTTCAATGCTAAAGCAGCTGAAAAGAGTGCCTGGGAGGTTTTAAAGGATTTAGAGCCTTCAACTAATAAACAAAAAATATTCCCACCTTTTACACCACGTACGGCTGCAACAGCTGCAAATCCTGTTTGTTTGCATTGTAAAACCACAGATTTGATTCTCAAATGGGCTTATATGGGAGATAAACATCCTAAAGCAAAATGGGATAGGACTTCCCCTGTAGTTGATGTAGCAAGAGATACTCATAGAGCCTTTGCTTGTGTGCAATGTCATGATCCACACTCTTCACAGCCAAGAGTTGTAAGAGATGCCTTGATTGAAGCAGTAGTTGATAGAAAATTGGGAACTTATCCCTATGATCCAGAAAAGAGTAAGAAGATTACTATGACCAAAGTTGTATTTAGAGATTTTAGGGCAATAGGTATTCTCAACAAGCCTGATTCAACACTAATGTGTGCACAGTGCCATGTGGAATATAACTGCAATCCAGGATTTGATCCAAAAACTGGTCAATCTATTCCTATGGCAGACAGAAGGACAAATTTCTTCCCTTGGGTGAATGTTTTTGATATAGCTAAGGTATATGATGAGATAGGTTTTAGAGATTTCAAACATGAAATCACAGGAGCTCCCTTAATTAAGTTGCAGCATCCTGAGGTTGAAACTTTCTGGGGAAGCAAGCATGAGAGAGCAGGGGTTACTTGTGCAGATTGTCATATGCCTAAGGTCAAAAATAAGGCAGGCAAAGTGTATACCTTCCATGGTCAAAGAAGTGTAAAGTATGTTCCTGGCAGAACTGCAGTATGTGTAAATTGTCATAAGAACTGGACACCAGAGCAAGCCGAATATGCCATTCAGGGTATTCAAAATTATATCCGTGGTAAGATGAGAAAGGCTGAATTTTGGATTTCAAAGCTTGTCGATACTTATGCTTTAGCTAAATCTGTTGGTGTTTCTGAAGAGGTCTTAGCTAAAGCAAGAGAGCTCCACTCTAAAGCTCATCATATGTGGGAATGGTGGACAGCAGAAAACTCCGATGGTTTTCATAATCCTGAATTAGCGCAGAAATCACTTGCTCAGGCTATTCAATTAGCTAGTGATGGAGTACTTTTATTAGAAAAGGCTATCAAAGAGAAGCAGCAAGGTAAATAAAGACCAATTTTTTTAGGGCTGGGGAGATTAAATCTCCTCAGCCCTTTAAATTTTACAGTGGGGGGGGTAAGTTATGAATAAAAATAAACAAACAGTTTTTATATTTTTAAGCTTTTTCTTAGTTTTTATTTTTCTTGGGGTAAGTTCGCTTTTAGCTAAAAAGAAGCATCCCAAGCTTGATCCTGAATTAATCACAGAAGATCCTATGGTATGTGGGCAATGCCATAGTGATCAAGTTAAAGAATGGGAAAAGGGGTTACATGGATTAAATCAGGTGAGATGTTTTATTTGTCATGGCGATTTAGAAAAAAGATTTGAAAGAATAGCTAAGCCTTCCAATTGTGTTATGTGTCATGCAGATAAGGTAGAAGATTTAACTAAGGCAAAGGGATATAAAACTTGCTTTGCTTGTCATCATGGACATACCTTGGAGGTAAAACCGGGCAGTAAAAATATACATAAAAAATAATTATTGAATTAAGGGGGGTGAAATTATGGCTGAATTAAATAGAAGAGAGTTTTTAAAATGGAGTGCCTTACTTACAGCAGCTTCAGTTGCAGGATTTGACATAGCGCTTCCTGAGTCTGTACAAGCAGTAGAGGTTGATCAATGGATAAAGAGTGTATGTAGATATTGTGGGGCTGGCTGTGGAGTGTACATTGGTGTAAAAGGTGGGAAAGTAGTTGCTGTTAAAGGAGATGATAAGAATTGGAATAGAGGGTATGTATGTGTAAAAGGAAGTTATCTTCCTAAAATACTTGAAGCCCCTGATAGATTGAAGTATCCAATGGTTAAAGAGGGTGGAAAATGGAAGAGAATTTCTTGGGAAGAGGCTATGAATCTAATGGTATCAAAGTTTGCAGAGGCAATAAAAAAATATGGTCCTCATAGCGTAGGCTTTTATGGTTCAGGGCAATCTTTTTCTGAGGAATCTTATTTAGCCAATAAGCTTTTCAAAGGGGCTTTAGGGACTAATAATATTGACGGTAATCCCAGGCTTTGTATGGCTTCAGCAGCAGTAGGGTATGTCACAAGCTTTGGTAAAGATGAACCCATGGGATGTTATGAGGATATTTATCATGCTGATTGTTTCTTTATAATTGGTTCTAACATGAGCGAAGCTCATCCAGTTATATTTAGATTAGTTATGGAGCAAAAAAGAAAGAGAAATGTGAAGATAATTGTAGCAGATCCCCGTAAAACTCTCACTGCAAGAAATGCAGAGCTTTATCTTGATTTTATTCCAGGGACAGACCTATATATTTTGAATGCCATGGCTCATGTAATTATTAAAGAAAAACTTTACAATCCAGATTTTATCAATAAACATTGTGTATTTAAAAGGGCAACACCTGATGGAAAAATTGAAAAGGTAACTTTTGAAGATTATGTGAAATTTCTTGAGGAATACACCCCTGAATTGGCAGAACAGAAATCAGGGTGTCCTAAAGAGAAAATTATTCAGGCTGCAAGATGGTTTGCCACTTCAAAGGCTACTATGAGTTTTTGGTGTATGGGTATAAATCAAAGAACAAGAGGAGTGTGGGCTAATAACTTAATCCATAATCTTCATCTATTAACGGGCCATATTTGTAGACCTGGTGCGACTCCTTTTTCTTTGACAGGTCAGCCTAATGCCTGCGGTGGAATTAGAGATGTTGGGTTACTTGCCCATCTTTTGCCTTATGGAAGAGTTGTTGCTAATGAAAAACATAGGGAAGAGATGGAGCAATTTTGGGGCTTACCTAAAGGAAGAATTCACCCTAAACCAGGTCCTACAGCAGTTGAGCTCTTTAGGAAATTTTCAGAGGGAGAGATAAAGTGTCTTTGGATTGTTTGTACTAATCCCGGGCAGAGTTTACCAAATTTAGAGAGATATAGAAAGGGTATGGCAAGAGAAGATACTTTCCTTGTGGTAAGCGAGGCTTATCATCCTTCAAGAACTTCAGAACTTGCAGATTTAGTTTTACCAGCAGCTCTCTGGTGTGAAAAAGAGGGTACCTATGGTCAATCAGAGAGAAGATATCAATATCTACCTCAAGTGATAAAACCCATAGGAGAGGCAAGACCAGATTTAGAAGTAATTCTTGAATTTGCAAGGAAGCTGTTATCTGCCTTAGGAAGAGAAGATGAAGCAAGAAGACTCTTCCCCTTTAGGAATTCAGAAGATGTCTGGAATGAGATGAGAGCTTGTTCTAAAGACACGGTTTACAATTTCTGGGGAATGACCAGGGCAAGACTAATTAAAGAACACGGTATGCTTTGGCCAGTACCCAGTGAAGATTATCCATATCCAGGGACATTGAGAAGGTATACTGCAAAATATGGAGATCCATTGGTGAAAAAGTTTGATCCTAAGGCAGAGGATATTTCCTTTTATGGAAACCCTGCAGATGGAAACAAAGCAATCATCTGGTTGAGACCAGCAGTAGGACCTGCTGAACCAGCAGATAAAGACTATCCCTTTGTATTAACTACTGGGCGTCTTATTGAGCACTGGCACACAGGTACTATGACTATGAAAGTGCCAGAACTTATGAGGGCAGCTCCTCATGCCTTTGTAGAGATCAATCCAAAGGATGCACAAAAATTAGGTGTTAAAACAGGTGATAAAGTAAAACTTATTTCCAGAAGAGGTAGTATTATACTTCCCGCTAAGGTTGTAGATATTCCAAGACCAGGTGTAGTTTTTGTTCCCTTCCACTATCCAGATGCCCTCGTAAATATCCTTGTTACCGATGCCTTTGATGCTATGTCTAAACAACCTGAATTTAAAATCTCAGCGGTAAGAATTGAGAAAGTTTAATTATGCTATACTTAGGAGTCCTTATAGATATAGAAGGGGAGGTAGCTGAAGAGGCAATCTCAAGCCTCCCCTTCTTATATATTTATTCAAAAAAAGGCAACCAGCTCTTAGGTGTCATTGAATTAGAAAACCTTAATAAATGGAAAGACATTCAAGATACTCTTCAAAACATACCAGGATTTCTTGGTCTCTCCATTTTATCGTCTTTTGCACAGGTAGAGGGAGAGTAATTTTAAATGTCTTTACGCACGAAATTTCTTAGGCCACCTGGAGCAATAAAGGAGTCTGAGTTTATCAAAAAATGTATTCGCTGTGGGAAATGCCAACAAGTTTGTCCCTATAACAGTATAATACTTACGAGTTGGGAAAATCCCTTTTATTTTGGTCTGCCTTATATTTTGCCCAGGAAAAAGCCTTGTTATCTCTGTATGAAATGTCCTCCTCTATGTCCTACTGGAGCTTTAAATAGGGGATTAAAAGATAAATATAAAGTTAGAATGGGTATAGCTAAAATAAATAAAAATACCTGTTGGGCTTATCAAGGTAGTTTTTGTAGAGCCTGTTATATGAATTGTCCTATATTTGATAAAGCCTTAAAAATGACAGACGAACTTCTGCCTGTTGTTATTGAAAAATACTGTGTTGGCTGCGGAGTTTGTGAATATGTATGTCCTGTAGAACCTTCAGCAATTATCATTGAACCGTTTGGCTAAATAAAACTTCCTTAATAAGTGGTTATATATGAACTACTTTAAGAAAAACAAAATTACCTTTTTAAGAAGGATAATTCAGATACTAACTTTTGTCTTTTTTTTCATG
>JBKBMM010000078.1:0-4887 GCA_046295835.1 Caldimicrobium sp. | reverse complement strand
TCTTGTTATCCTCAATTCCAGGATATGCAATAACTGAGGTAAGGATAGAGGGGGTTCCCCATGAATTTTATAGCATGCCTGGGGTAATTGAAGATGTCACCGATGTGGTGTTAAATTTAAAGGGTGTTCGCTTTAAGCTTGAAGGAGATGGGCCTTTTACTTTTAGACTTGAAAAAAAGGGGCCAGCTGAAGTTAGGGCTGGTGATTTTCAGATTCCAGCTGAGCTTGGAGCAGTAGTTAATCCTGAGCATTATATTGCTACTTTGGCGCAAGATGGTGAGCTAAAAATGGAAGTTAAGGTAGAAAAAGGCAGAGGCTATGCCCCAGCAGAATATTCTAAGAATAATGAAATAGGAGTGATCTTGGTAGATGGTTTGTTTTCACCCATTACTCGTGTTAATTACACTGTGGGGCAGGCACGCGTGGGAAAAAGTAGTGATTATGATAGTTTAACTCTTGAGATATGGACAGATGGAACTGTAGACCCACAAAAGGCCTTGTTACATGCAGTAAAGCTCTTAGTAGAACAACTTATGGTATTCTTATCTGAAGAGGTCTTTTCCCTCGAAGCACCTAAAAAAGAACCCATCAGTATTTGTAACTACTTGAATATGACTGTGGAAGAACTTGAACTTTCTGGAAGAGCTTTAAATTGTCTTAAATCAGTGGGTATTAACTATGTGGGAGAACTTGTGCAAAAAACAGAAACAGAATTACTGAAGATCAGAAGCTTTGGGAAGAAATCTTTGGATGAAATAGTTGAGAAATTGCATCAATTTAATTTACATTTAGGCATGAAGGATATTAACTGGAGACCACCAAAGGTAGTTAGTTCTTAAATTTGAAGTATAAAGGCTAATTTTGAGATATAGGGTAAAGGAGGCTTTTTATGAGACATAGAAAATTGAGTAGGCGATTAACCTCTACAACAGAGCACAGAATTGCGCTAATGAGGAATCAAGTGAGAGATCTCTTAAAACACGGTAAAATTACTACAACCTTAGCCAAAGCTAAGGAATTGAGAAGATATGCTGAAAGAATGATTACTTTAGCAAAAAAAGGAGATTTGGCTTCAAGAAGAAGAGCTTTAGCCTTTATTCAGGATAAAGAAGTGGTAAGAAAACTTTTTTCAGAATTGAGAGAGAAATACTTAGATAGGCCAGGGGGCTACACAAGAATCATAAAGCTTGGGCAAAGAAGAGGTGATGGAGCACACTTGGCTATTATTGAATTAGTAGAAGAAAAATTGAGTTTTCGTAAATCCAAAGCCTTAAGTGAAAGACTAAAAAAAGTGAATGAATTTATAGAAAGGAAAAAGAAAGAATTAGCCAAGAGTTCATCAACTTTAGCGGAAAATAAAGAAGAAGCACCTCAAGAAGCAGAAAATACCGCTCAAGATCAGTAAGATATATAGAGCTTTTTTTCACTCACTCATATTGATTACTTTAGTGATCTCTATTGTCCATTTTGATATATAGGCCCTCAAAAGGGTCTATTTTAACTACAATTTAACTACAAAGCGAGCTTTTTAAAGGTATTTAATACATATCCAAAAAGGCTTATAAGTTAGTGAAAAAAGTAGAAAATGATTTATATTATACCTGGCATGAAGAGGGTTTATATAAAGACCTTTGGTTGTCAGATGAATGAAAATGATACAGAGAAGGTATATTCACTGCTTAGGGACTCTTTTCAGCCTACAGATAATCCAGAAGAGGCAGATCTTATTTTAATTAATACTTGTTCAGTAAGGGAGAAGCCTGAGCAAAAACTTTATAGCGAAATTGGTCGGTTTAAGGAGCTAAAAAAGAGGAAACCTTGGGTTATAATTGGAGCCATGGGGTGTGTTGCCCAGCAGGAGGGAGAAAGGCTCTTAGAGAGGTTTCCCTTTTTAGACTTGGTATTAGGTACACAGGGCTTTTATCAGATAAATAGGGCTATTGAGGAGGTAAAAAATCAGAGAAAGCCTGTAGTATTAACGGAGCTAAAGGAAGATTTTCAAATTCCTCTAATATGCTCAAAGGAGACCAAAAGAAGGAGGGTTAAGGCTTATATAAGTATAATGCAGGGTTGTGATAATTTTTGTACCTATTGTATAGTACCCTATGTACGGGGCAGAGAAGTAAGTAGACCTATGGAAGATATTTTAAATGAGGCAAAATTTTTAGTTGAAGAGGAAGGTGTAAGAGAGATTATTTTATTGGGTCAAAATGTCAATTCCTATGGGAAAAAAGAGCAGGGTTATCCTGATTTTGCAGAGCTTTTAGAAAGATTATCTGAGATTGAAGGCCTCTGGAGGATTCGTTTTACCACCAATCATCCCAAGGACCTTTCTGAAAAATTAATGCAAGTCATCGCAGAGAATTCCAAAATTTGTAAACACATACATCTTCCCTTGCAGGCAGGTTCCAATAAAATTTTAAAAAAAATGAATAGGAAATATACCAAGGAGGAATATTTAGAAAAGGTTTACAAATTGAGAAGTTTGTGTCCTGAAATAGCTATTACTTCTGATATTATTGTAGGATTCCCTGGTGAGACAGAAGAGGATTTTGAAGAGACAATAGAGATGCTTAAAAAAGTAAGATATCAGGAGATTTTTTCCTTTAAGTATTCAGATCGCCCTTTCACAGTTGCTCAGAAATTTGAAGATAAAGTTCCAGACGAGATAAAAGAAGAAAGACTAAGGAGAGTACATATTACACAGGCTAAAATTTCTGAGGAAATATTAAAAAATTATGTGGGGCATGAGGTAGAAGTGCTTGTTGAGGGGGTTAGTGAAAAGGATCCTCAAAAATTGAAGGGACGTACTACCACTAATTTGGTAGTTAATTTTACCGCTCCCCGGTTAGACCTCGTAGGCTATTTAGTTAAAGTAAAGATTGAAGAAGCTGGTAAACACACCCTCAAGGGAAGTTATATTAAAACAGAAAAAATGCACCAAGCTTAGGGGCTTATTTTTTAGCTAAGTTACTTAGTATATCAAGCTTATCTTTTTCTCCGATGGCGATGAGGATGTCCCCTGCTGAGATAACTTCATTTCCTCGGGGATTAAAAAGCATTTCTCCAGTGTTTTTTTTAATGGCTAAAATTATGGCATTGGTGAGTGTTCTGATTTGGCTCTCTATTAAGGTTTTGTTAGCTAAAGGAGAACCTTCTTCAACCATTATTTCTTCAATTTGTAAATTCATTTGCAATTCAGGAGAGGCGATTTCCATAAAATCCATCACATTTGGTTTTAATATGGATAGAGCCATTTTGCGAGCCCCAATTATATAGGGACTAAGCACTCGATTTGCTCCGGCTTGATAAAGTTTTTTTTCAACCTTAGGGTTATCTGCTCGCGCAAGAATATATAGCTGGGGATTAAGGTTTCTCGCGGTTAGCACCACATATAAATTTTCTGCATCTTCTCCCAAAACTGCCACTAAATATTTGGCTCTTTCAATCCCAGCTTTAGTTAAAATTTCTTCTGAAGTCGCATCTCCCTCTATATGTAAAATTTTCTTATCCTTTAATTCTTGCACGATTTTGCTATCTTTCTCAATTATAACGATGAGAAAATCATTTTTTATAAATTCGTATATGTATCTTCCAATTCTACCATAACCACAAAGTATACAATGATCTTTTAAAGTAGCGATTTTCTTTTCCATCTTCGTCCCCCAAAGATTTTCTAAAGTTTTAGATATAAGTACTTCGCTAAATAAACCTAAAATATAAAAGAAAAACCCCGCACCTCCTAAAGCTAAGAAAATGGTAAAAATTTTGCCTTTGGTTGATAGGGGTACATATTCTTCATATCCTATAGTAGTTATGGTTATGACCACCATAAAAAGAGCATCAAGAAATTTTGCTTCTTCAATTATCATATAACCAAGAGTGCCTCCAAAGATAAGCAAGGAGATCCAAAGTATTCCGATAAGAATAAATTTTTTATGAGGCATCACCATCTATTTTAATGCAAATTTTACAAAGACAAAAGAAAGTTTTGCAAAATTTTCAAAAAAAATGGAAAATAGGGCTTAAAATATGAAGTTTAGAGGGCCTAAGAAATGGGCATAGTTTTTGTTACTACTTATAGTAAATAAAACAAAAGGAGGAGGTGCTAAGATGAGGGAGAGATTTTTAAAAGTGTTAGGGGTAGGAGGCCTTTTAGGAGGTTTGGTTTTTACTTCATTAATGACAGATGTAAGTTCAAAGGCTTGGGGCATAGGTCCTCAGAGTAATGCCTCTAATGTTACACCTGCAGCTCAAGCTCAAAGTGTTATACCTAATGAGACTTATCTAAAATTTTATCAAGATACGCAGGCTTTACGACAAAAAATCTGGCAAACACGGGATGAGCTAAGAATGCTTTATTTACAGCCTAATCCAGACTGGCAAGCTATATCTGAGAAAAGAGCTACTTTAGCACAGCTTACAACAGAGCTTCAGAAAAAGGCCTTAGAGTATGGTTTGCCCAATTATTTTGTAAGAGGTATGGGAATGAAAATGGGTAAAAGTGGTTTCATAAGAGGAGCGAGGATGGGAATATGTGCTTGGTAAGTATCTAATGTTTGTTGACAAGAAAAGGGCATGGCAAGCCATGCCCCCTTGTCGTTTTCTGCGCTCAAAGCCCCTTGCTGTGCAGATTTTTCAGCTTTGACCTGCTGATGCCAATGCAACCTATATAGGTCCTGGATGGGCCTTGCAAAATGGATGGTAGGGATGGATGTGGTGGAATGAATTGGAAGCAAGTTAGGTGGTAGAAACTATGAAAAGTGTGCTTATTTTTTTTCTTTGGGTAATTTTTTTTCTAATAAATCCTTTTATAGGAAGGGCTGTTGATCTTGAAGAGGAAGCCTATGATGTAAATACTGAAATAGTTCTTTCAGGTAAACTAAA
>JBKBMM010000077.1:0-5181 GCA_046295835.1 Caldimicrobium sp. | reverse complement strand
GAATGGCCCGAAGAAAACCTTCTACCTAAGGAGGTCATAAAAAAGGCAGAACATATTTTAAAAAAATTAAATTTCCTAAAGGATTTGATTAATAATTAGAGGAGGTAGAGCATGTTATCTAAAATTCCCTTTGATTTGAGTAGTATTGATGAAGAAGATTTGGAAAAGCAGCTTTTAAGGATTGCAATTATGGCAGAGCTTGATGCTATTAATCTTTATGAACAGTTAGCCTCACTTGCGGAAGATGAAAGATTAAAAGCCCTTTTTTATGAGATTGCCAGAGAGGAAAAGACCCATGTAGGAGAATTTATGACCCTTCTTTTAGAAAAAGATGAAGAACAAGTGGAAGAGTTGGAAGCAGGAAAAAGTGAAGTAGAAGAGCTTTTTGAAGAAGAGGAAGAATAAATCAAAGTTTCTTTTAAAAGGAAGTGCTTTGTTTAAAAGAATACTTTTTCTTTTGGGTGTACTCTTTTTTTTTCAAGTTTGGGTTAGTTCTCATCTATATGCTATACCAAAGGGAAGGTCTATAGAATTATCTGCTAGAAAAATTGAACTTTTTAGAGATGGAGAAAAGATTATTGCCCAAGGTGATGTAATCTTAGAACAAAGGGATCTACTTATTTATGCTGAAGAACTTGTTTATGAGCCTCAATTAGAAATTCTTGAGATCAAAAATTTTAAACTTTTTGATTTCCTTCAAAATGCCACTATTCTTGGAGATAGTGCACAAATAGATTTGCGAAATCAAGAGCTTCAAGGTAATAAAGTTTTTATGAATTTAAAAAAGGAGGGGTTTAAAATCAAGGCTTGGGGATTTAGTAAGAATGCCTTAAATGAATATAGAGCCAAAAGGGCAATTCTTACCACCTGCGAAATGGATTGTGATAAAGAAGATTTTCCTCCTTGGAGTATTGAGGTTAGAGATTTAATTATTACTCCAGAAGGATTTACTTCCTCTGAAGCAACAACTTTTAGAGCAAGTAAAATACCTATAGCTTATATTCCTAAGAAGATGTTTATTCCCAAGGTAAGTCTTCCCATCTTTGAGCCAAGAAAAAGAGGCTTCCTTTTTCCAGGAATAACTCAAGGAAATAGATTTGGTTTGGGGGTTCAAATACCTTATTTTATTCCTTTCACTGATCAAATGGATGTCACTTTTGCCCCCCTTTTTACCACTAAGAGAGGAATTCTTTATGATCTTGAAAGCCAAATGGCTTTAAAAGAGGAAACTAAGGCAGTTTTTAAAATGCGCTACTTAAAAGATACTAAGAGAAGTGATTATGCATTAACTCAAGCTCCCAAAGAAAGATATTGGATTACTGGAAAAAGTGATCTTATTTTTTCTCCTCATTTTGATCTGCATTTTGATGTGGATTTTCTTTCAGATAGAGACTTTTTAGAAGAATTTAATATTGGAGAAGGAGGCTTTGATAGAGTAAAAAATTTCTATATAGAGAGATTTAATAGGGATATAGAAGATAAGTCCCAAGATTATAGAAGCTCTAAATTTTGGCTTCAATATAAAAAAAATAGTTTCTTTGTGCGCTTTCAAAGCTCTTACCTTGATTATAATGGCCCACTTAATAAAAGTGAAGTCTTACAACCCTTAGTGGGAATACATCTTTCCCTTCTTCCTCTTAATTTTAAATCTATCTTAGGGGGGCTTAATCTTGATTATGACTATTTTTATCGGGAAAAAGGTTATTATGGGGGAAGAACAGCCCTTAATTTGGAACTTGCCTATCCCTTTGCCTTCTCAGTCACTAAAAATGAGTTTAAGATTAATGTGAAAAATTTTTATTACACCCTTCAAGAAAGGGAAAATTTTGCGCAAGAGAATATAAATAGAACTTTTTTTGAGAGTTCCTTTATTAGTTATACCCTATTGTCGCGTAATTATAGGCTTGGTGAGGGACACAGAGCCTTTCAATTTCAGCACCTTTTAAAGCCTTATATAGAGTTTTTTGTCAGAAGTGAACCATCTCAAAAGGAAGTACCTCTTTTTCTTTATGAGGATTATCTTACTGATAAAAAGAAGAGGCTTGAATATGGACTTTGGCAATTTTTTAGTTCAAGAGTACAAAAAAATTTTCTTATTTTAAGGCTCTATCAACAATATGATTTAAACAAAACTAAAAGGGCAGTAACAGCTACAAAGGCGGAAGAAAGACCCTTTTCTGACCTATTTTTTCAAGTTCTCGCTATGTGGAAAGATAAATTAGCCCTTCGCTATGATACTACCTATAATTTTTATGGATATGGCTTTAAGAAACATACTTTTAATTTAGGATTAAAGGATCTTTTTTTGGAAAGTATTAATTTTCTCTATCAAGAAGATTCAGCCTATCAAACAAGGCAGGCTACTTTAAATTTAAGTCATACCTTATTTGATCGGCTTTTTATAAATTACTATATATCCCGAAATCTAAAAAAGCAGGAGACCTCAGAGCAGAAAATAGAAGGTCTTTATGGTTATGATTGTTATATTTTAGGACTTGGTATAGCCATTACCCCCAGAGATACCAAAATTTATTTTAGAGTAGTTTTAAAAGGTTTAGGCGCAAAGGAATTGTTTAAGGAATAAAAATTTTTTGTAATTGATAAATTATCCAAGCTAAAATCCAGGCTAAGAAAAAGCTATAAAGGAGAAAGGAAAGGGCTAAATTACGAGAACCTTCTTTCCACATAGTCACAAAGGTGGCAACACATGAATTATAGATTAGTACAAAGATTAAAAAAGAGAGAACACTTTCTTTGGGGAGTACTTTTTTAATTTCTTCTCTAAAGGGGGTTTTTGCTAATTCCTCTTCTCCCTCTATGCCTTCAACTTTAAGAATAACAGCCATGTTGCTAAGAATGGCTTCCCTTGCTAAAAAGGCTGGAATTAATGAGGTTGTGATTCTCCAATCGCCAAGCCCAATGGGTTCGAAAAGGGGAGTCAATGCCTTACCTATTTTTCCAGCTAAGGTGTTTTCAAGTTCTTTTTCACCTGGAGGAAGATGTAAAAGAAACCAGATAAAAACTGAAATTGCAAATATAATTGTGCCAGCCCTTACTAAGAAATTTTTTGTATGTGACCAGGTAATACGAAAAAGAATATTTAGTGAAGGAAAACGATATGGTGGTAGATCCATAAGAAAATGGGTGAGTTCACTTTTAAAAAGCGTTTTTTGAAGAATTAACCCAGTTAAAAAAGCAAAAAATATACCCAGAATATAAAGGCTTAAAATCAAGAGTGTTGGATAGGTAAAAAAGGTGAGAGCAAAGAAACTAAACACTACTAAACGGGCTTGACAACTCATAAAGGGAATCATAGCTATCACAAGGAGTCGATCAAGTTTATTTTGAAGAGTTCGGGTAGCAAGAATAGCAGGTACATTACAGCCCAATCCAAGGATTAGGGGAATTAAACTTTGTCCATGAAGCCCTACCCTATGAGTAAGAGGATCTAAAAGGAAGGCAACCCGTGGTAGATAACCAGAAGTTTCAAGCAAGGTAATAAAAAGAAACATAATAAAGACAAGAGGTAAAAAGGTTAAAACCGTCCCAACTCCCCCAAGTACAGCCTCAGAAATAAGCTGAGTTATCCACTGGGGAGTGTGTATCTTCTCAAAAAGTTCTTTGCTTAAGGGAACTAGGGTATCCTGAAAAAAGGTATCTAAATTTTCTGCAATAGGTGTAGATAGGCTAAAGACTAATTTAAAGGTAACAAAGAGGACCAGTGCAAAAATAAAAAAACCTAAATAGGGGTGCAAAAAAAATTGGTCTAAGGTATCTGTGAGGGTTTTTTTGTTCAAAAGGGGTTTTCGAAGAACCTCAGCATAAATTCCTTGTATCAAAGCTAAAGCTCTCTCAGCCTCATTTTCTGCAAAACTAAAATATTGTAGTTTAGGAAGTATGTTTTTCTCATAGGTTTCCACTATAAGAGGTAAAAGTTCCTTTACCCCTTCTCCAGTTCTTCCATTAGTTTTAATTACCTTAAGATTCAGCAATTCAGATAGATGTCTTTCATCAATTTCAAGTCCCAGTGCTTTAGCTTCATCACTCATATTTAGGGCAATCACCATAGGCTTATTAAATTCCATAAGTTGGAGAGTAAGATAAAAATCTCTTTTAAAACGAGGGGCCTCAATCACATTTAAGATTAAATCATAATCTCCCTCTTTAAGATAATTAACTGCAATTACCTCATCTTCTGTTAGGGCCTCTTCCAAGGTGTAAATTCCAGGAAGATCTATAAAATTAATTTCATAGTCTTTATAATAAACTTTTCCTTCTTTCTTTTCTACAGTTACTCCAGGCCAATTTCCAATTTTAAGATGAGTACCCGCTAAATGGTTCAAAAGGCTGGTTTTACCCACATTTGGGTTTCCCACTAATACCACCTTTAAATGTCTCATAAGGGACTCCTCCAAGATTAATAGATTCTTCCTTTTCTACTGCTTCACCACCTACCTCCTCTACAGCACAGCTTTTTTTTATCAATAACCTCTACTTCTATCATAGCTGCTAATTCTTTGCTTAAAACAAGCCCACCATTCCCATTGCTAATAAGGATATTGCGTCCACACTTTTTAAGCACCTCAAAGGTTTCCTCTTTTCTTAAACCCATAGCAATGAGCTTTTTTAAAAGAGGATTTTCTCTGAGATTAAAATCTTTAATAACTACTACATCACCACACTTAGCCTCTTTTAAAGTCATTCTTTATTCCACCTCCCTACAAGTTGGGCAAATTCCAAAAATTTCAAGATGATAAGTAAGAAGTTTAAAATTTTTTAAGGCTTCATGGGCTTTTATAAGTTTATTTAGCCGTTTATCAATTACTTCCTCTACAGTGCCGCAACGAATACAGATAAAGTGTAAATGAGGAACTTTATTAAGAGTAACTTCATAATGGGAATGCCCTCCCTGTTTATAAACCTCTTGAATATAGCCACTCTCCACTAATAAGGGCAGAGTGCGATAGATAGAAGCCTTGGAAATCTTACTATTTTTATTTTTTAACCTTAAGTAAAGATTCTCCACATCAAAATGCCCCCCAATAGAGAGAATTTCTCTTAATATTTCCTCACGTTCTTGTGTATACTTAAGCCCTTTTCTTTTAATAAAATTTTTAAATTCCTTTAAGGCTTCCTCCATCTCATACATCCTAATTAAAATTGAAATTAATTTTCAATATC
>JBKBMM010000076.1:0-5213 GCA_046295835.1 Caldimicrobium sp. | reverse complement strand
GTAGAACCTTTAATAAAGGAGTTAACAGAGAGCTTTCTTTTAGGAAAACAAGTTTTAGAACACTTTAATCATATTCTCAAAAGAACCTATGTAGAAATAAATGCCTTATCTGCTGGGATTTCAGAGGTAATTCAGGGATTTAAAAAAATTTTGAAAAGATAAAAAGGGAGGGATAAAATTATGGATGGAAAAAAATTAGGTCTTGGTTTTGCCTTTTTAGCAGGTGTAGTTGTTGGAGCAGTAGTAGCACTTCTTTATGCTCCTTCCCCTGGAAGTGAAATTAGAAGAAAAATAAAAGAAAAGGCAGAAGAAACTGCTGAAAAGCTTAAAGATGAAAGCACCTTAGTAAAGAGTAAGGTCTATGAACTAAAGGAAAAGGCTGAAAGTGGGGTAGAAGAGCTTAAAAGCAAGGCTAAGGAAATTTTAGAAGAGAAGAAAAGTGCCCTTACAGAGACAATTGAGAAGGCAAAAGAGGCAGTTCTTCAAAAAAAAGAAGAATTAGCAGAAAAGTTCTTTAAAAAAGAGGAAGAAACAAGTTAAGCCTTACCAAGAAAATTTTTCTTTCAGTATTTTAAAATATGTCTTTGATGGAGAAGGAACTAATTTTAAATTTTTTTCTGTTCTCTTATATTTAATTACACTTTCAGGAGAGATAAACCAATTTTCTTGACCATCAAGAAGTAGGTGTATTTCTTCCCGTGCATCTATAACACTTACCTCTATAGCAGAATCATCAGGGATTAAAAAAGGTTTGTGATTTATTTTAAAAGAACAGATGGGAGTTAGGACAAAGGCTCTTACCTTGGGATGTACCACAGGACCTCCTGCAGAGAGATTATAAGCAGTGGATCCTGTTGGTGTGCTTATAATCAGACCATCTCCATAAACTTCTATAAATTCCTCTCCATTAATTTTGAGCTTAAGGGTAATAATTTTCCCAAGAGGACCTTTAAGTAAAGCTGCCTCATTTAAAACTACATACCTTTTTTCCATATAATTAACCTCTAAAAGGCTCCTTTCTTCGAAATTTATCTTTTCCCTCTGCCATAATTCTAAGAGAGTTGGCAATTCTCTAAGAGTAATTTCAGTAAGAAAGCCAAATTTGCCCATATTCACACCAATGATAGGAAGATCCCATTTATATGCATAGGGAACTGCCTTTAAAAAGGTCCCATCTCCTCCAAGAACAAGAATTCCCTTTAGCTCTTCTTTCAAATTTTCAGTAGGAGTGTTCAATTCTCTGGGATTTATTAGCTTAAGCCCATAGATATTAACTATCCTTAAAAAATCTTCTGGTTCCTCTAAGCCTTCTTTTTTTAGAAAAAGAAATTTCATCTTGATCCCCTTTCCAAGAAGATACCTAATTATAGATCTCTTGTCAAGAAGACTTTAAGAGTTTAATATTAGAATCTATGTATCCCAAAATCAAGAGAAAAAAGACAAGAGAGGTCTTTGTCGGTTCTGTTGGTATTGGTGGGAGATTTCCTATAAGAGTGCAGAGTATGACTAATACCGATACCCGAGATGTGAAGGCAACCCTTTCTCAAATTCAGGCCTTAGCTGAAGCTGGGTGTGAAATCGTAAGAGTGGCCATTCCTGATGAAAAGGCTGTTAGTGCTTTAAAGGAGATTGTCAGAGAAAGTCCTTTACCCATAATTGGAGATCTTCACTTTGCCACCACTCTGGGAGAAAAGGCCATTAAAGCTGGAGTAGCTGGCATTAGAATAAATCCAGGCACTTTTAAAAATAAATCTTTTTTTGAAAGATTGATTTTACTCTGTAAAGAAAGAAATGTCTGTGTAAGGATAGGAATAAATGCAGGCTCCTTAGAAAGCGAAATCCTTAAAAAATATAAAAAACCATCCTATAAAGCCATGGTAGAAAGTGCCCTCAAATGGGTAACCTATGTTGCAGAAAAATTAGACTACTATAATCTAAAAGTTTCTCTTAAATCTTCTAATTGGTGGGAAACTGTTAGGGCTTATGTGGAATTTTCTAAAAGATCTGATTTTCCTCTTCATATAGGAGTTACAGAGGCAGGAGGCCTAATTTCAGGCACCATAAAAAATACCATGGCTGTAAGTCATCTCCTTCTTAAAGGTATTGGTGATACCATTAGAATCTCTTTGACAGCTGATCCTGTGGAGGAAATTTATGTGGCCTACGAAATATTGAAAAATTTGGGGATAAGAAGTCTTCATCCTGATATCATAGCCTGCCCCACTTGTGGAAGATGTGAAATAGATTTGATGAATTTATACAGGGAAGTAGAAAAATGGGCAAGAAAAATTAAAGCTAATCTAAAAATTGCCGTAATGGGTTGTGTGGTGAATGGACCAGGTGAAGCCAAAGAGGCAGACCTTGGAATTGCAGGGGGTAAAGGATTAGGAATTATTTTTAGAGAAGGTAAAATTGTGAAAAAAGTAAAAGAAGAAGAACTCTTAAGTAGTTTTTTCAAAGAGATAGAAAACTTCCTAAAAGATCATCCAGAAAGACTTAATCCTTAAATTTGTTAAGATAATTATAAAGGTCTTTAGATGAGATTTTATATTTTTTTCCCAAAAATTTTACTATTTCCTTAGGTTTTAGCTTTAATTTTTTGAGTTTAAGAATTTCTTCCTTTATTTTTTCTAAATTTATCACCTCTTTGAGATTTTCTGTTTCTGTAGCTTGTGCAACAATAAGCGTTATCTCTCCCTTTATATTTTCTCTTAGAGCAAGACTGCTTAATTTAGTAGGTAAGAGCTCTTCATGAAACTTAGTTAGTTCTCTTGCCAAAAAACATTCTCTGTCTCCTAAATATTTTAATAATATACTCAGTGTTCTTTTAAAGCGATGAGGAGGAATGAAAAGAATAAAGGGCATCTCAGGAGGTATTTTTTCAAGCCTTGCTTTAATGTCACTCTCCCTTCTTGGTAAAAAACCTAAAAAGATAAAACCCTGAGATAAATCTATAGGAGAAACTGAAAGGGCAGTGGTAAGAGATGAGGCCCCTGGAATTGGCACAACTTTAATCCCTTCTTTATAAACTCGCCTAATTAAACTTCCTCCAGGGTCTGAAAGAAGAGGAGTTCCAGCCTCACTACATAAGGCAACCTTCTTTCCAGCCTTAAGCCAGGAAATAATCTCCTCCTCTTTAGAACACTCTACCTCTTTGTAAAAACTTATGAGTTTTTTTGAGTTTAAATTATAGGCTTTTTCTAACTTTTTAAAACTTCTTGTATCCTCTGTTAAAACTACTTCAACATCTCTAAGAACTTCAATCGCCCTAAGAGTTATGTCTTTTAAATTTCCAATAGGAAGGGCAACTACATATAGGCAACCTGTAACCACTATTTTTTACACTGAGAACAGAGGCCTATATAGATTATTTGAAATTCCTCCACCTCAAAATTATATAACTCTTCAGGTAGAGAGATATCAAATTTCCCTTCAATGTCTATAATTTTCCCACATTTTTTACAAACAAAATGATGATGTGGATGAGTAAAGGGATCAAATCTCTTTTTAGAGCTATCTAAAGAAAGAATTTTTACTAATCCCTTTTCTGCTAAAACCTCTAAAGTATTATAAATAGTTGCAATAGACATACTTGGAAATTTATCTTTTAGAGCTTTGTAAATGTCCTCTGCAGAAGGATGTTCTCGCGTACTCTCTAAATACTCTAAAATAGCTAATCTTTGAGGGGTTAATTTTAAACCAAGGCTTTTGTAATATTCTAATTTTTCCCTATAAGACTTTGTCTCCATCATCTTTTAACTCTTTTAAAAATTTGTTTAATTTTATATTAAAACATTTTTCTTTTTTGTCAAGTTTTGATCTGATTTAAATTTTCAAAGGAAATATCTTTTAATCCTTCGCAAGAGTTTTGCAAAATAAGGAAATTTTCTTTATCTTTGAAAATAATAGGTGGAAAGGGCCATTCTTTGCATCTTTCGGGCTTAACAGGATGTATTTTACAAATTCTTTCTCTCTTATCAAAAAAGATACAATAACCATCTTTTGTGCGCATTTCTTTTCTCTTATTCCCTTTAAAGAGGATATATTTTTGAATAAATTCTTCTATAGTAAGATGTAAAAAGTTGGCAATTCTTTCAATTTCTTTGTCAGAGAGGCTAACGGTGCTTTCTCCCTGACAACAGGCGCCACATCTCTTGCATTCAAATTTAATCATCTTTCAGAATAGGGGATAGGGTCTTTAATTCCGGCTTCATTAAAAGCTTTTAATCTTAATTTACAAGAGCTACATTTACCACAGGCAATATCATTTTCTTTATAACAAGACCAAGTAAGCTCAAAAGGGGTATTGAGTTTTATTCCAAGTTCCACAATTTCTTTTTTACTTAAATTCATTAAGGGTGTCTCAATTTGGATTTGGGTTTCTGGTTTAGTGCCTTCTAAAATTGCCCGGTTAAAGGCTTTAATAAAGGTTTCTCTACAATCTGGATATCCAGAAAAATCTCTTTGATTAACTCCAATAAAAATTTTTTTAGCTCCTAAGGTTTCAGCCCAGGCAGTAGCTATACTTAAAAAAATACCATTTCTAAAGGGAACATAGGTTGAAGGAATACCCTCTTGGTTGCCTTCTGGAATGGGTAGGTTTTCATTTGTAAGACTTGACCCTCCTATATCTTTCAAAAAGGGAGCTTCAGCAATCAAAACTTTATGAGGATTAAAAAAATGGCACAACTTTTTAAAACATTCTAACTCCTTTTTAGCAGTTCTTTGGCCATACTGGATATGTAGAAAAGCCAGAGTATATTCAAGGGAAGCTATACTTGCACAGAGAGCACTGTCCATTCCACCACTGAGTAAAACTACAGCTAAGGGTTTTGACATATATTTATTGAAAAAAAAGCGCCCCCAAGGGGATTCGAACCCCTGTCGCCGGCGTGAAAGGCCGGTGTCCTGGACCTGGCTAGACGATGGGGGCTAATTAAATGGGCCGCGCAGGACTCGAACCTGCGACTCCCAGCTTAAAAGGCTGGTACTCTACCGTCTGAGTTAGCGGCCCATTTGTTTTAAATATAACTTAACTTTTGCTCTTGTCAAGGATTAGTTAAAAGATTGAAGATATTTTTATAAGAAAACCTCTTGTAAAAAGGATATTTAAGGATAAAATATTTAATATAGCCGAGGTGGCGGAACTGGCAGACGCGGTGGACTCAAAATCCACTGGGGTTCACCCCCGTGCGGGTTCGACTCCCGCCCTC
>JBKBMM010000075.1:0-5222 GCA_046295835.1 Caldimicrobium sp. | reverse complement strand
TCAATCATCAGGAAAACACCCTGCTCTGTTCTTTGTAGACTTTTTTTAATAAGCTCCTCAATATCTTCTCCAATTAATAGGGTAGGTAATCTTCCTTCAACTAAATAGGGTTTCACAATAAGCCTGTTAAGTCTTTGTCTCACATATTCTGTAAGAATGTCAGGATCTTTAATACTTGCTCCATAATCACTAATAGCCTCAAAGATGGTTACCATATCTTTTAGGGGTATTCCTTCTTTAATTAAGTTTTGTAAAACCTTTTGAAGTATGGTTATATTTACCGTGTTTAAAGTTTCTTCCACAAGTTTAGGATAGTATTTGTTCAAAGTATCAATAATTTTTTGAACTTCCTGCTTGGTCAATAGCTCATCTGCATAAGTTTTTATGACTTCAGAAAGATGAGTGGTAATCACCGTGGATAAATTAACTACAGTAAAACCAGACATTTCAGCTGATTCTCTTAAATCTTCAGAGATAAAATAGGCTTTCATGCCAAAGGTTGGTTCTATGGTGGGGATTGCACCTTCTGGGGGTATCAAATCAGGAGTAGGAGGAATAGCCAGGTAGTAATGAGGCAAAAGTTCAGCTTTTGCAACTTCCACACCCTTAATTAAAATCTGATATTCCCCAGGTTTCAAAGTTAAGTTATCTCTTACATGTACAGAAGGGATCATAATCCCCATCTCATGAGCCATTTGTTTACGCAAGCTTTTAATTCTCTCAAGGAGATCTCCCCCTTGCGCTTCATCTGCTAAATAAATTAACCCATACCCTAACTCAACTGCTAAAAGTTCAACAGGCCTTATTTCCTCTTCTTCCCGTGGAGGAGGGGAAGGAGCTTCAATGGGTTTCTCTTCTTCCTTTTTCAAATGTCTATAAGAAATAAATCCCATAGTGAAAAGAAACAAGGAAAAGACAAAAAAAGGAAAAAGAGGTACCCCTGGTATAAAACCAACTCCTAAAACTGCTCCTGAAGCCAAAAATAAAGCCTCTGGCTTTAAAGCAAATTGTCTGGCAATATCTTTTCCCATACCAGACTCAGCTGCTGCTCTACTCACGATAATTCCTGCAGAGGTGGAAACTACGATAGCTGGAAGCTGTGAAACCAACCCATCTCCTATTGTAAGAATAGTATAAGTTTTAGCTGAAGTGCCTAAATCCAAACCTTTTTGTAAGGTCCCAATTAAAATGCCTCCTATAATATTTATGACAGTAATTATCAAACCAGCTATAGCTTCACCTCTTATAAACTTTGAGGCACCATCCATAGCTCCATAAAATTCTGCCTCCTTAGCAATTTCAGCCCTCCTCCTTTTAGCCTCCCTTTCATCAATAAGTCCTGCATTCAGATCAGCATCAATAGCCATTTGTTTACCTGGCATAGCATCTAAAGTAAATCTTGCCGCAACTTCTGCAATTCTTCCAGCACCTTTTGTAATAACTACAAAATTGATTAATACTAAAATTAGAAAGACAATGAAACCTACTACAAAATTTCCACCTACTACGAACTCCCCAAAACTTTTGATCAAATATCCCGCTGCGTCTGTTCCTTCATGCCCCCTAAGTAAAATTACTCTTGTTGTTGCAATGTTCATAGTGAGCCTAAAAAGAGTAGTTAACAATAAAAGTGAGGGAAAAGAAGTAAAGTCAAGGGGTTTGTTTACTTGCATAGCCATAATTAAAATTAAAAGGCCTATGGAAAAATTTAAAGATAAAGCCAAATCTATGAGAAGTCTCGGTAAAGGAAAAATGATCAAGGCAAAGAGTAAAAGAATACCAATAACAGCTGAAATACTGTATATATCAAGAAGACTTTTTAGGGTTAAAGACCTTTCCATCTATCTCCCTTAACTCCCTTTTTCTCTTTTGCTTTATAAAGGTAAGCTAAAACCTTCGCAACTACTTGATATAATTCCTCTGGTATATATTCACCTACCTCTACTTTTTTATACAAAATTTGTGCCAAAGGTGGGTCTTCATAAAGGGGCACTTTATTTTTTTTTGCTATTTCTTTAATTTTTTGAGCAAGAAAATCTACACCTTTAGCCACAACTTTAGGAGCAGGCATTTTACCTAATTCATATTTTAAGGCAACGGCATAATGTTCTGGGTTAGTAATAACCACATCTGCTTTAGGCACCTCTGCAAGCATTCTTTGTCTACTCATCTCCCTTTGCTTTTGCCTAATTCTTGCCTTAACCCAAGGATCACCCTCAGTCTGTTTAAGTTCCTCTTTAAGTTCCTCCCTGGTCATCCTAAGCTTTCTCTCGACCTCCCACCAAGAATATAACCAATCCAATATAGCTAAGAAGGCAAGAACAAAAAGTAGCTTACTAAATAAGTCTTTTAAAATAATCTTCAAAACACTCAAAAGATAAAAAGAATTTGCCCCTAAAAGTTTAAGCATTCTGTCAAAGTTTTGACTAATAATCCAATAACTAATACCTATGAGAATAGCAAGCTTAGCTAAGGATTTAATGAGTTCAAATAGAGAGGTTAAAGAAAAAAGTCTTTTTGTGCCTTCAATGGGATTTATACGTTCCCATTTAAAAGCTATAACCTCTGTTGCCCAAACTCCACCTCCTGTTTGTAAAAGGTAAATTACCAAGGCTGAAATCAATAACAAAACAAAATAAGGCAGGAGGAACTTAATGAGGGCATTAAAATAGTTCTTAAATAAAAAATAAACCTGAGAAAGGTTTAAATCACCTATAGAAAAATTAGAAAAGCTAAAGTATAGTATAAAATAAAATTGTTGGAAAAATAAAAAGGAGAGGAAGATTAAGGATAGAAAGCCTGTTGAGAGAATAGCAACAGAGGAGAGCTCCCTACTTTTAACAATTTGCCCTCTTCGTCTTGCTTCTTCTCTTCGCCGAGGCGTTGCCTCTTCTGTCCGCTCTTGTGCTGGCTCCTCAGGCATATCTTCCTCACTTAACTAAAAAGATACTCAAAAATTGAGTAAACTCCTTAAACAAACCTTTTAAAAAATAAGGAAGAAACATTAACATCAGACCGAAAAAAATTAATCCAATACCAAGTGTAAAAGGTAAACTTACAAAAAGAACATTAATCTGGGGAATTATCCTTCCAATTATGGCAAGAATAATATTGATTAGAAGCATAAATACCAAAAGAGGTGCCAAAACTTTGATAGCAATGTCAAAAATTAGGCTACTCTTTTTTAATAAAAATTTCATCATGCCACTTTTATATAATAGGCTTCCTGAAGGCATATCAGAGAAGGATCTCACTATAAAATAGATAAGGTGATGGTGTAAATCAAAGGCAAAGAAAAAAAGTATAAATAGGAGGTAGATAAACTGAGAAAGAATGGGCATACTGACACCACCTAAGGGATCAAAAGTTTGCGATATACCAAAACCCATTTGCAAACCCACTAACTCCCCACCTAACTGAAGCCCACTTAAAAGAAACCTAAAAAAAAGAGAAATAAAAAAGATTAATAAAAAATCAGAAAAAAGTATGGATATAAAGGTAAGGAGATTTTGAGGTGGAGTAATTTTAGGACCTAAAAAGGGAGTAAAGGAAAGAGCTAAAATTATAGAGAGGGCAATTTTAACTTTACTTGGAAAAAAAGAACTCGCAAAGAGGGGAAATAAAAAGAAAAGAAAGAGAAAGCGAAAAAAGATAAAGAGGAAGAGAAAAAAATTCTTCTCCAATAAATTAAGTAGTTCCAAGGTCATTTGATTAATCCTGGAATGTTAAGAATGAGATTTTCTGTAAAAGTAGTTAATTTCTTTAAAAACCAGGGAAGACTTATAAAAAGCACAAGTACCATTGCTAAAATTTTGGGAACAAAGGTTAGAGTCATCTCTTGAATTTGAGTAACTGCTTGAAAAATACTAATAGCAAGACCAACTACTAAAGCCGTAATTAAAAGGGGTGCAGAAAGAAAAAGACTAAGTTTTATGGCTTCTTTAGCTAATGTCATAATGGCAACATCTGTCATATTATTGACACCTCCTTAAGAAAAACTTTTTACTAAGGACATTACTAAAAGGTTCCAACCATCTACCAATACAAAAAGTAGAAGTTTCAAAGGCAGGGAAATCATCATTGGAGGTAGCATAAGGACTCCCATAGAAATTAACACACTTGAGACTACGATATCAATCACTAAAAAGGGGATGTAAAGTAAAAAGCCAATCTGAAAGGCGGTTTTAAGCTCACTAATCATAAAGGCTGGAATGAGAGTAGTAAGAGAGACTTCATCTTTGTTCTTTGGTCTTTCCTCACCCTTTAATTTTATAAAAAGGGCAAGGTCCTTTTCTCGAGTATTTTTAAACATAAATTCCTTTAAAGGCCTGCTTGCCCTTGAAAGAAGTTCCTCTTCTTTAATTTGACCTTTAGTATAAGGCTGAATTGCCTCAGTATAAATTTGGTTAAAAACGGGTGCCATAATAAAAAAGGTTAAAAAGAGGGCAAGAGAAATGAGAACTTGATTAGGTGGTGTTTGTTGAAGTCCAAGGGCGTGTCTTAAAATTGAAAAGACAACAACAAGACGTGTGAAAGAGGTTAGCATTAGCAAGAGGGCTGGAGCAATAGAAAGAATGGTTAAAAGCAGGAGAATCTGTAAAAAAATACTAAATTGTGAGGCATTTTGAGCACCTTCAATCCCAAGCTTGATCGTAGGGAAAGCCAAGGCAAAAATACTAATCATCTCCCTTTACCTCACCAAGATAACTAAATCCCTTGTCTGAAAGGCCAATAAGCATTTTTTTACCCTCTACCTCTATTAGCAAAAGCTGTGCCTTATAAGCAATGGGCTTAATTTCTAAAACTTTAATAGAGCCTGATCTTTGAGGAAGTTTTTTTTGGTATTTTTGGTAAAGATAAGCTAATATGGGTAGTGCACTTAAAAGAAGAAGCAACATTCCTAAGCTTTGCAAATAATTTAACCACTCCATTCTTATGACCCTAATCTTTTAATTCTCTCTTGTGCTGAAATAATCTCTGTAACTCTTACCCCAAAGCGATCATTTACCACCACAACTTCACCTTTAGCCATAAGCCTTCCATTAACATAAACTTCCACGGGTTCTCCTGCAAACTTTTCTAATTCTATTATGGAACCTTGGTTAAGCTTAAGTAGATCCTTGATTAGCATTTTACTTCTTCCAAGCTCTACAGCAATTTCAAGTGGAATATCTAAAATAAAATCAAGCTCTGGGTAATGCCCTTGGTCTTTTTGTGGTCTT
>JBKBMM010000074.1:0-5241 GCA_046295835.1 Caldimicrobium sp. | reverse complement strand
AAAAAGTTTATACATTTAAAGCCAATTCTTATTATTTAGATCTTGAAATTAGAATAAAAAATTTAGGAAATAATACTTTTAAAGATAGGCTTTTAGTGAGGGGGGTATTTTCTCCCTTTTCTAAAGGTAATGGCTATGTATTCAAAGGTCCTTTTTATTATACAGATCATTTGAATGAAGTTAAAATCAAGGATAGCTTTATTGAATACACAGGTCCACTTAAATATCTCGGCTATATGGATGTTTATTTCTTAATTGCACTAATTCCCAATGGGAATAGTACATTTAAATCCACTTTTAGGAAGCTCTCAGAGGATACTCAAGAATTTATTCTTTGGGGAGAAGAAATAGAGTTACCTCCAAATACTGAAAAGAGCTTTAAGTTTAAGGCATATATGGGCCCTAAAAAGTCAGAAGAACTTGCTAAGGAATATCCTCTTCTTTCTAAAGCCCTATATTTTGGAATTTTTGATTTTGTTGCTAAGCCTCTATTATATCTCTTGAAATTTTTATATGCCTTTTTCCATAATTATGGAATAGCCATTATAGTAGTCACTTTTATTATAAGAATTCTTTTCTATCCATTAAATCATTTGAGCTATAAAAGCATGAAAAAAATGCAAGAGCTACAACCCATATTTCAAAAATTAAGAGAAAAATATAAAGATGATCCTCAAACCTTACAAAAAGAAATTATGAACCTTTACAGAACCCATAAAATTAATCCCTTTTCAGGCTGTCTTCCCATACTTATTCAAATTCCCGTCTTCATTGCCTTTTATAAAGTACTTCTTATGGCGATTGAACTTAGGCATGCCCCTTTTATTCTTTGGATTATTGACTTATCTGCCCCAGAAAGATTATATTTGGGATCATTTGTTATTCCTTGGTTAGGGGGCATTCCTGTTTTAACCATATTAATGGGAGTTTCTATGTTTATTCAACAAAAATTAACCCCAACTACAATGGATCCTACCCAAGAAAAAATAATGCTTATACTTCCCATCTTTTTTACTGTGCTTTTTATTAATTTTCCTTCAGGTCTTGTATTATATTGGTTTGTGAATAATATTTTATCTATAGCTCAACAGTTAATAACTTTAAAACTTTCCAAAAAATAACTTAAAGAGGGAGGCCCTATGAGTAAGATTCTGGAACTTGAGGGAAAAAGTTTAGATCAATTAGTAGAGAAGGCTTGTCAAGAATTGGGCTGCATGCCTGAAGATTTAGAGATTGAAATCACTGAATTTACTTCTGGAGGTATGTTAGGTGCTGGAAAAAAAGTGAAAGCCAATTTTAAAATCAGGGTGGATAGATTACTTTCAGAGAGAGCCAACCGTGCTCTCACTTTCTTAAAAGAGCTCTTTTATAACATTGATTTTAAAATTGACACACAAACTATTCTAAAAAAGGATACCATGGAAATTGAAATAGTCTTCTCAGGTGAAGATGTAAAATTCCTTTTACAAAATGGTGGTGAAGTGCTCTCCTCATTGGAGTTTCTTATCAATAAGATTGTTGCCAAAGCTATGGGAGTTGGTCCTAAAATCTCTCTTAAGGTAAAGGGAGTAGATTTGGAAAGGGAAAAAAGATTATTGAGAGCTGCTAAAAGAGCTATAGAACTTATTAAAGGAGATCAAAAAGAGAGATCTATAAAAATCGGAAATAAAAGAGAGGAAAGATTGGTCTTGAATCTTCTTAAAGAAGAACCAAATATTGAAGGTGTTGTTGAAGAGGAAGAAAAAGGTAAAAAAATTGTGCTGAGGTGGAAATCAAGCTAAGTGGAGGCTAAACTCTATTTTGAAGACACTATTGCTGCCATTGCCACCCCTCCTGGAAGGGGGGCAATTGGAGTTATTAAAATAAGTGGAGAGAAATCCCTCTCTATACTTCAAAAAATTTTTAGACCTGCCAAAAAAGAAATTAAAATCTTTCAATCTCACAGATTTTACTACGGTTTTATTCATGACCCTGAGACTGGAGAAAAAATAGATGAAGTTTTAGTTGTCTATATGCAAAAACCTTTCTCTTATACCAGAGAAGATGTAGTTGAAATTCATGCCCATAGTGGATACTTTAACCTTAGAGGTATTTTAGAGTTAGTTTTAAAGTCCGGGGCAAGGCCAGCAGAACCAGGAGAATTTACTTTAAGAGCCTTTTTAAATGGCCGTATCGACCTTTCACAGGCAGAAGCCATAGAGGAAATAATCTCTGCTAAAAGTAAAGAAGCCCTAACTCTTGCCCTAAATACCCTTTCTGGAAAACTCTCAGAAAAAGTCAAAAATTTAAAAGATGAACTTCTTTTTGCTCTGGCTCATGTGGAATCAGCAATTGATTTTCCAGAAGAAGACATTGAAATTCTTAATCCTCCAGATTTAATCAAACACATAGAAAGTGTCATAGATAAAATCAATGTCCTAATTAAGAATTATCAAGAAGGTAAGATTTATAAAGAAGGTATTAGATTGGTGATTTGTGGTAAACCCAATGTAGGAAAATCTTCTCTTATGAATGCACTTTTAAAAGAAGAAAGAGCCATAGTAACCCCTATTCCAGGGACAACAAGGGATTTCTTAGAAGAAGAGGCTTATTTAGGTGGATTGCCTGTGAAAGTAATTGATACTGCAGGACTAAGGGAAACTGAGGATCCTGTAGAAAAAATTGGAGTAGAGAGGGCTTTACAAAAATTAAAAGAGGCAGACTTAGTCCTTTTTTTAGTTGATGCAAGTGAAAAACCTGATAATGAATCTCTTAGCTTGTATGAAAGAATAAAACCCTACCCTCATTTGGTGGTAATCAACAAGATAGATTTATCCCCTAATTATTTAGAAGATTGGCAAAAGGTATTTGAAAAAGATGAGGTAATTTCTATTTCTGTAATAAAAAATAAAAATCTTGATTTACTTATTCAAAAAATTTCAGAGAAAATTCTTTCTGAAAAGGCAATTATGACTTCAGAAGTTGTTCCTAATTTACGGCAAAAAGTGGCTTTAGAAAAGGCAAAGTCTTACTTAGAATCAGCTATAAATGAATTAGGGAAAAAAGAACCACTACCTGAAATAGTAGCCCTTGAAATAAGAGGAGCTATTACCTCTTTGGAAGAAATTATTGGAGAAGTTACTACAGAAGACTTACTTAGTGAAATCTTTTCGCGGTTTTGCATCGGAAAGTAAAAAGATCCTCTCTGGCCTTAATGTAATAGTAGCAGGAATTGTTGGCCTCACAGATAATTTAGAAAAGGCATATTCTGGCATAATTATTTCAATCACTTCCTTTGATCTCTCAGGTTGAAATAACACTATTGAATTTGAGCCAGCTAAATATACCTCCCTTATGATGCCTTTTAAAAGATTTTCCTTTCTCATAGGCAGATCTGGTCTTAGGATGATCACATCTTCACTTCTTATGCCAAAAAGTATTTTATCTCCTCTTTGCTTTTTTTCTTTTATATTTTTAAATTTTTCCATGGGCACTAAAATCTCTGCCCCTAAAATCTCACAGTAAGTCTTGTAGTAATTCTCTACTAACTCTATGATTTCTGCTTCAAAGATATTCTTTATACCAAAAAACCTTGCTACCTCAAGAGTTAGAGGATTAGTATAAACTTCTTCTTTTTTTCCTGTTTGAATAATAGCACCATCAATCATCACACTAACATTATCAGCAAGAAAGAAAGTCTCCTCAAAGTCGTGGCTCACCATGAGGATGGTTAAACTATATTTTTTTTGTAATTCCTTAAGTAAAAACCACAACTCTCTTTTCATACCCTCATGAAGAGCAGATAAAGGTTCATCAAGTAAGAGATATTTACATCCTGGTGCAAGGGCCCTTGCAAGGGCTATTCTTTGCCTTTCTCCACCACTGAGATTAACAGCTTTTCTTTTCAGTAGATGAGAAATACCCAGTCTTTCTGCTAAATTAAGGACTTCTCTGTACCTTTGCTCTTTATTAGAAATATTGCTGTGCTTAATTCCATAGAATAAATTCTCCTCCACTGTAAGATGAGGAAATATTGCCAGATCCTGTGGAACATAAGAAAACCCCCTTTTGTGCACAGGCAACCTTGTTATATCTTTGCCTTCAAGAAGTATCTTTCCCTTATGGATCTCTCTCAAACCAAGCACTGCTTCAAGAAGCGTTGTTTTCCCGCATCCAGTGGGTCCAATCAGGGCATGGTAAGTGCCTGTCTCTATAGTAAGTGAAATATTCTTTAAGGTAAATCCTTTTATGCTAAGGAACAGGTCTATTATTTCTATCATTTAGGATCTCTCCTGTTTTTTGGTCAAAAGCCTTACTCCATAAAGGGTAGTTATTCCTATAGCCACAAGGATAAAAATAAGGACCACTGTTCCTTCAATATCTGCTGTAGAAAGCCTCATAAATATAGCAATAGGCAAAGTTTCAGTCTTCATAGCCATGGATCCAGCAACTGTAATTGTAGCACCAAACTCTCCAATTGCCTTTGCCCAAGTAAGAATAGCTGCGGCTATAATGCCATTTTTAGATAAAGGAAGGGTTATCGTTAAAAAAACTTTAAAGGGAGATGCTCCAAGAGAACGTGCCACACTTTCATATCTAAGGGGAATCTCATCCATAGCAGCCTTAATTAGTCTTGTGGCAATACCAGCAGTAGTCACAAATTGAGCGAGAACAATTCCATAAGCAGTAAAGACAAATTGTACATAATTTTTCTGAATCCATTCACCCAATGGGTTATTAAAAAATATAAGGAGCATGGCACCAAGTGCAGCAGGAGACACTATCATAGGAAGCTCTAAAATAGTATCTATAATATGTCTGCCTTTAAAGTCGAATCTTGAAAGGGCATAGGCAGATGGCAGGGCAATTATAAGAGACAGCAAAGTCGCAATAGTAGCGGCAATAAGGCTTAGCTTAATGGAATAGAGTGTCCTTTCTGACAAAAGGGTCTCTACAAAGAGAGACCCCTTCCAGAAATAAAACAGAGAAAGCACCAACCCTGCATAAAGGGCAAAAACCGATGCCGCAAAAAATATTGAAAGCCTTTTAAAGGTCATTTCTTAATCCACTCCTTTGGTATCACATATTCTCCCCCTACAGGCTTTTTTTCGCCTATCCATGCAAAGGCCTCATCAGGAGTCATAAAGTAGTTATATTTTCTGTAAATGGCCTTACCTTCTTCAGATAGCAAGAAATCTATGAACTTCTGCGCAAGCTCTCTGTTTTGTGTGTATTTGGATATGGCTATAGGAATGTATCCAA
>JBKBMM010000073.1:0-5264 GCA_046295835.1 Caldimicrobium sp. | reverse complement strand
GTTAAAGGCAGAAGAATTGGAATGTGCCTATGAAGAAAAGGGATTTTTAGTTAATTCACAGGAATTTTCAGGGTTTGAAAGTGAATTAGCAAAGACAAAAATTACAGAAAAATTAGAAAAAATTGGGCAAGGCAAGAAGTGTATAACATATAGACTTAGAGACTGGGGAATTTCACGGCAGCGTTATTGGGGTTGTCCTATTCCTATGATTTATTGTGAACGATGTGGAATAGTTCCTGAAAAATTAGAAAACTTACCTGTGCTTTTACCCCTTCATGCCCAAATTGATCCTCAAGGAAGAAGTCCCTTACCCTATTTAGAAGAATTTGTTAACACCCTTTGTCCAGTTTGTGGCGGAAAAGCAAGAAGAGAAACAGATACCTTTGATACCTTTGTGGAATCCTCTTGGTATTTTCTTAGATTTGCCTGTCCAGATTATCCTGAACCATTAAATCCTGTAGATATTGAATATTGGCTACCTGTTGACCAATATATTGGAGGCATAGAACATGCTATTTTACACCTCCTTTATGCTAGATTTTTCACCAAAGTGTTACGAGACTTAGGTTATATCAAATTAGATGAACCTTTTAAAAACCTTCTTACCCAGGGTATGGTTATTAAAGAAACATATAAATGTCCAAAGCACGGATGGCTTTATCCAGAAGAGGTTTCTTCTGAGGGTACTTGCTTAAAAGATAATTGCCATGAAAAGGTGATTATTGGAAAGTCGGAAAAAATGTCAAAGAGCAAGTGTAATGTGGTTGATCCTGATGCCATGATTAAGAAATATGGTGCTGATACAGTGAGATTATTTATTGCCTTTGCAGCTCCACCAGATAAAGACCTTGAATGGAGTGATCATGGCATAGAGGGAGCTTACAGATTTTTAAAAAGGGTTTACACTATAGTAGAGGAAAAGGCTGATCTTCTGCGAGACATTCATTATAACCAAGAAGATTTAAAAGATCTTTCTGGGGATGCCCTCAAACTTAGAAAAAAGCTTCATCAGATGATTAAAAAGGTCCATCAAGATTTTGAAGAGAGATTACATTTTAATACAGGTATTGCAGCAATTATGGAATTCTTAAACTCTCTACAAGAGGCTCTTAAAACACTTGATCTAAAGGATGAAAAAAATCTTAAACTTCTTAAGGAGGTTTTAGAAAAGCTTTTACTTTGTTTATCTCCTGTTTCTCCTCATATTTGTGAAGAACTTTGGGAAAGGCTTGGGAAAAGGACCTTAATTTCCCAGGAGAGTTTCCCAACATGGGATGAAGCCTTACTAAAAGAGGATACCTTTATATTGGTAGTTCAAATCAATGGGAAGGTCAGAGATCAGGTGGAAGTTCCCATTGAGCTCAGTAAAGAGGAGGCTTTAGAGATAGTATTGAAGTTACCCAGAGTTCAAAAATATTTGGAAGGAAAAAATCTTAAAAATGTGGTCTTTGTTCCTAAGAAACTCATTAATCTTGTTATTTCTTAGTACTTGTCTTTTTTCCTGTGGATACACCATTTTTGATAAACCTACATATTTTAAAGAAACTTGGCAAACAATTTATATTGCGCCATTTAAAAATTATACCCAAGAGCCAGAATTAGGTGAATGGTTAGCCTATGAACTTAGACATAAATTTGCCCAGGGCAAGGTGCTTTTACCTGTTTATAGAGAAGAGGATGCAGATTTGATTTTAAAAGGAGAGATCCATAGAGTCTACATAGAGCCTATTTCTTATCAGGTTTTTTTACAAACAAGGGAGAGAAAGATTCTCTTTGAAGGGAAAATAGAACTTATAGAAAGGAAAACTCAGCAGGTAATTTATGTAAATCCCAAGATTTCACGGTTTGAGATTTATAGAGTTTCAGAGATTACCCAGCAAATTCTTGATCCTGGAAAATATGAAGCTTTGAAAAGTCTCTCAAAAGATTTAGCTGAAATTATTTTTCAAGAAATTTGGTTAAAGTAAATTACCAGATTTTAAATCCCTCTAAGGTTTCCTTTATTTCCTTTGGATCCCAAAACCGCAATCCCAAGGAATCAGCCATACTTAGCACCCCTCTGTCAGCGGAAAGCACAACGCCATCTAATTCCAAGGCAAGAAGAATAATTTCTAAGTCTTCTTTACTATCTACAATACCTTCTCTTAAAACTTCTCTATATTTTCTTCGAAGAGATTTGAGCACCTCTTCTGGTCTTTTATAACTTAAGGCTTTAACTGCCTCTTCAGCCACTCGTAGGCCTTTGTTAATTCTGTTTCTAATTTCCTCTATAAAGTCATACATAAGAAAGGCGGGTATATAAAGTTCATATTTTTTGGGAGATTTTACCTTTAGGACAGAGCGAGCTTTAGGGGGAATTTTTAAGTTGGTTAGCATTCTCTTTAGTTCATTATAGACAGAAGTAGGTAAATAGACACCTATTTCCCCCTCTAATTGGGAAACTAAGAGCAAAAAATTTTGAAAGGCTAAGTTAGGATCTTCTCCAAATTGATGATATATGTCAGGATTAGTGAATATGCTTGTGTCAGGAATAAGCTTTTCTTTTTCCACTTTAATTATTTATATAGAAAAAACAGTGAAAGTCAAGGCCACACACTTAGAAAAACTAAGCCTTATCCCTTTAAATCCCTTAGGTTGTCTTGGGGCTTTTTAATTGAAAGGATAGATAAAGAGTTAAGAAGCTTTTCTTCAATAGCTTTTAAGCTTTCTCCTAAAGGAACTTTAATTCCAAAGTAATTTAAACCCATTTCTAAAGCGGAAAAGGCAATCATTAGATCAAAGGAAGATTGGTTTCCCATATGAGTTATTCTTATAATTTTACCTTTCAGTTTATCTTGTCCTCCCGCAAAAATTATGCCCCAGTTATCTCTTAAAAATTTAAGAAATTCTCCAGTATTTAGTTCAGGTGGGGCTTTAATTACAGTTAAGGACTCAGAAGGAACTTCAGGGAAAATTTCAAGCCCCAGGGCTTTAACTCCTGCTTGAGATGCTTCAGAGAGGACTTTAAAATGTGCAAAAATATATTCAAGCCCAAGATGTTTAATTCTTCTTAACATTTCCTGTAATGCCAAGAGAAGTGAAACAGCAGGTGTAAAGGCTGTGGTATCCTTTGCATAGGCTTTGCTTTCTCGGGTAAGGTCAAAATAGTACTTGGGAAGTTTGGCTTTATTAGATGCGTATTTAGCCTTTTCAGAAAAGGCAATAAAAGAAAGGCCTGGAGGTAAGCTGAGAGCCTTTTGAGAACCAGTTATAAGCACATCAATACCCCATTCATCCATAGGGAGAGGATATACTCCCAAGGCTGTGATTGCGTCAACCACTAAAAGACACTCACCTTTACTTGTAATTTCAGCAATTTCTTTAAGGGGATGTTTTACACCTGTTGAGGTCTCGCAAGCCTGGATTAGAATAGCTTTTGCATCTGGATGATGCTTTAAAGTGGCTTCTATTTCTTCAGGTTTAACTGCTTTACCCCATTCAATTTTTATAGTAATAGGATTTAAAGAATAAGCCTCTGCAAGTTCTCTCCATCTTTCACCAAATTTTCCTGCTTCCACAACAATAACCTTATCTCCAGGAGAAAATAAATTTACAATGGCAGCCTCCATTGAGCCTGTACCCGATGAAGCAAAAAAATAGACCTCGTTCTTTGTTTGAAAAAGATATTTCAAATTTTCCCTTATTTCTTTTAAAATTTGCGAAAATTCAGGTAATCTATGATGAGTAATAGGTTGGGCTTGGGTAAGTAAAACTTTAGGAGCAACAGGTACTGGACCTGGTGTAAAAAGATACCTTTTTTCTAAAAATTCCATAAAAACTCCTTCTCTTTAAAGTTTTATGCACTCTATTTTTAGCATCTATAGTACCTTTTGTCAAGCACAACTAATAAAAGTCTTTGACTTTTAAAAAAAGAAAAAAAGACTAAAATAATAATTATCTATGACAAAGATAAAAGCAAATCTCCTTGAGGCACTCAAAAGTAATTTTAGATATTTAGAAGAGCTTGGATTTAATTATTTTCCCTACTTTAAAGAGTTTGAATTTTTCATTAAAAAGAAACCTCTTTTAACTCATGAGGATATTTCCTCTCTTTTTGAAAAGATTAAGCAGTGTCAAGATTGTAGTTTATATAGGATCAGAAAACAGCCAGTTTTAGATGAAAATTTTGCAGATAAAAAATTAATGCTCATAGGTGATTATCCTGATAAGGATGACAATTATTATGGAAGACCCTTTTCTGGCTCATTAGGTGAAATCTTACAAAAAATGCTTCTAAGTATCGGGCTGAGAAAGGAAGATTTTTATATTACCTTAACAGTTAAATGTAAGCCCACTGCTGGCAAGATTCCAGAAGAAGAGGAAATTCAAGCCTGTAAGAAATATCTTTTAAAAGAAATAAAACTTTTAAAACCTAAGCTTATTTTAGCTTTGGGTTTTCTTCCCCCTAAAGCTATTTTAGAGATACCAACTACTTTTAATAATTTAAGGGGTAAGCCCTTTCCTTTTAGGGAAAGTATGATAATTTTTACTTATCATCCTTCTTATATGCTGAAAAATCCCTCAGTAAAGAGATTAATCTGGGAAGATTTAAAGGCCTTTAGGGCACTTTATGAAAAAGTTTTTTAAGCATTTATTCATTTTTATGATCCTTTTTTTCTCCCTTTATGAAAAGGGTATTACAAAGGAGGGTGAGGTTTTTGTTATAAAAGTGGAAGGTGCCATTACTCCTGTTACAGCAAATTTTATTAGCTATGGGCTCAATTATGCCAAAGAGAAAAAAGGAAAGGCTTTAATTATAGAGCTTGACACACCTGGAGGATTAGTTGAATCAACCCGTGAAATTGTTAAGGAAATTCTTCAAAGTGAGATTCCCGTTATTGTGTATGTTAGTCCCCAAGGTGCAAGGGCAGCATCAGCTGGGGTCTTTATCTTATTAGCCAGCCATCTTGCAGCTATGGCCCCATCTACTCATGTAGGGGCAGCTCATCCTGTAGAACTCAGTGGAAAAGCAGATCCTAAAATGATGGAAAAGATTGCTAATGATCTTGCTACTTGGGCTAAAAACCTGGCAGAAACAAGAGGAAGAAATCCTGAATTTGCTGAGCTTGCTGTGAAAAAAAGTAAAAGCATCACAGAAAAAGAGGCCCTATCCTTAAAGGTTATTGAAATTGTTGCCACTAACTTAGAGGATTTGCTCTCTAAAGCTGATGGAAGAAAAGTAAAAATTAAAGATACTGAAGTGACTCTCTCCTTTAAAAAGGCTT
>JBKBMM010000072.1:0-5350 GCA_046295835.1 Caldimicrobium sp. | reverse complement strand
AAGATTTAAAAAATAAAAAGTTAGCCCTTGTCTCAGATTGTGCCAGTTGTGGCATTTTAGCCCTCTATGAATTAAAAAAACATGGAATTGATGAGAAAGATTTAAAGATACATTATATGGGAAGTTGGGAAAAGGTGATTGAAGCAGTTTTAAAAGGAAATGCAGATATAGGAAGCGTTAGAATAGGGATTTTGGAAAATCTTAGTAAAGAGGGGAAAATTAATCTTCACTCCTTAAAATTTATCGAACTAAAGAGATATCCTAATTTTCCCTTTTTAGTGTCTTCTGAACTAATTCCTGATTATTATCTTATTTACACCCTCAATGCTTCGCCAGAATTAATAGCTGAGCTATATAGACTTTTAACTCCTTTTGCAGCAAAGCAATACCAAACTCTCCCTAACTCTGACCTTTCCTTGACTCTACCTTATGATCCTTATAAAATTATGAATATTCAAAGAAATTTAATGATTGGGCCTTATGCTTATCTCAGAAGGGAAATTGAAAGAGAAAAAAGAAAGGCATTATATTTATATTTGATTTTGAGTTGTATTAGTGTTGCTATTACAGTATATATTCTTTATCTTTACCGAATTCAAAAAAATTATAGAAAAGAATTAGAAGAGGTAACGCATATATTAGAAGATGCCTTACAAGAAAGAAGTACCTCTTTAAGATTACTATCCCAAAAGTTACGAGAGGAAATACAAAAGCTTGAAAAAATTTTGACAACAATTGACTGGGGTATAGCTCTAATTGATTCAAAGGGTAATATAATTAAAGTAAATAATGCTTTTAATAAAATTTTCCATGTGAGAGAGATGGATGTTTTGGGCAAACCTATAACTAAAATTTTTGAAAATTCTATCTCTTCGGAGAATCAAAATATTTCCAACAATCTCAAGTTAAGTTATACAAAGTTTACAACTAAAATAAGCTTAAAGGATCAAGAAAAATTCTTACTCATTGTGAAAACACCCATAGAAGAAACACCTTATTCTTTGATTACAGTAAGAGATATTAGCTTAGAAAAGAAATGGGAAGAGGAAATTACGCGATATACTCAGCTTGAAACACTTAGAGTTATAGCAAGTGGTTTAGCTCATGATTTGAATAATTTACTTGCAACTATTTTAAATAATGTGGAAATACTTTTGATCTTCTTTGGGTCTCAACTTCCCTTACAAGCAAAGGAAAAATTAGAGCAAATCAAAAAGACCTGTTTAAGGGCAAAGAGTCTTACTCAACAACTTCTTATTTATGGCAAAAGTCTTATTTTATCTGTAGAAGAATATTCTCTAATATCTTGGTTAAAGGAGATAGTAGATCTTACCTTAGCTGGATCGCGAATAGAGGTACAATATATTATGGATCCTGATATTAAATCTATAATTGGTGACAAAAATCTTTTAGGTATAGCTTTACAAAATATACTCTTAAATGCAAGACAAGCTATGCAGGATAAAGGTACAATTAAAATTTATGTAGAAAAAAGACTTCCCTTTATAGTAATTGCAATTCATGATTCGGGTCCAGGAATACCTGAGGAGATTAAAAATAAACTTTTTCAACCCTTTACTTCAACTAAACCTGGAGGAAGTGGCCTTGGACTCTTTTCAACAAAAAGAATAGTTGAAGCTCATGATGGAAAAATAGAAGTTGAAAGTGCTCCAGGTATGGGCACTTTGGTAAAAATTTATCTTCCCTTTAGAGAAGAAGTAAAAAAAGAAAGAGAAGAAAAAGAGAAGGAAACTTTTCCAGCTTTTCATGGTAAAAAGGTCTTACTTATGGATGACGAAGAAGACCTCAGAGAGACCCTAAAAGAGCTCTTAGAAATCTCTGGATATGTGGTCACAGCTTGTGAAAGAGGAGAAGAGGCCATTGAATTATATCAAAGAGAAGGACCCTTTGATGTGGTAATTCTTGATCTTACTGTCCCTGGAAAGTATGATGGGATACAAACCTTTTTGGAGCTTAAGAAAATTAATCCTGAAATTAAAGCTATCCTTGCAACAGGATATGCCTATAAAAATGAAGTGGTAGATGCCAAATCTCTTGGTTTTTTTGAGGTCCTTATTAAACCTTTCTCTTTTGAGAATTTAATAGAGACTTTAGAAAAAATATCCCGCTGACGCTATACTAACAGCTGAGCCCTCTCCAAAAGGGACCACTTCTTGGTAAAAAATTTCACCTTTTCCTTTAAAAGCTCCCTTTTGGAGTAAATGGGCCAAAAGATACAAAGAACTTGCTCCGCAAATTTTCATATTTTCTGTTTCCAGAATAAAGTCTTCTAAATCCTTCACCTTTCCCTCAAAGGTTAGTTCAAGCAATGTTTTATCCACCTCTAAAGCTTTTTGAGATAGAGACTCATTAATAGGATATGGATCACCATATCTTAGCCCTAAATGACAAAAGTCTATGCCTAAAACAAGATAACTTTTTTCGTCTATTAATTCTATAAGAGCGGAGACTAACATCTCAACTAAGGCTTTATTTTCAAAAAGAAGTCTATGAGACCCAATTAAAAAGGGCAAAATAACCACTTCTTCTCCTTTTAAATAGCTTAAAAAGAGAGTTTGAAATTCTACAGAATGCTCAAGCTTATGCACTATATGATCTGGAAAAAGTTCTATCTTTTTGGCATTAACAAGGTATAGAAGCCCTCCTCTATCATTTCTAAGAATGCCAAAGGGAGTTGCCACATCTTTTGTAAGAACTGAATAAGGATAATCAAGATAATGTCCTACTCCAAAGATTACTACTCTTGCCCCAGAGGGAATTTGAAATCTTCTGTATCCCTCTGCATAAGCTCTTGCTCCGCTTCTAACATCTAAATGTGGCACAATGAGAATTCTGGGAACTTCTTTAGAGTTAGCTGAGGAAAGTTTAAAGATGTCCTCTAAAAAATTTTTAGCCTCCTCCTTTTCATGGGGATAACTTATACCTGCATGAGCCATAAGCCTTAATTTTTGCTGAAACCAGGATTCATAAGCCCTTTCTTTTATTTCTTCAAAATTTTTACTCCAGAGAAAACCCTTTTCATCTAAAAATTTCACCAAATTAATTATTTCCTCTAAAGGAACTATGCTTCCAAATTTTTTAGTAGCCTCTACTTGTAGGTCTCTTAGATCATGATTTCCATCCATTAAACTTAAGAAAAACAGTACTTGTGCGGGAAGAGCTATCATCTCCTCTACAAAACCAACAGGATCCCTTAAAAAGATTACAGATTTACCCTCGTATTGCCCTGGAATTACATCAATTTGTCTAAGTATAGGTTTTTCTTCAGGGGACATTATACTCTCCCAAATCAGCAAAATCATTTGCAGTAAGGGATTGACAAGCCTCTTTTACCCTCTCAATAGCTGCATAAAATTCTTCTTCAATTGTCCTTACTCTTACTCCAAAAGCCCTCTGCACTGCCTTTCTCACAATTTCGCCTTTAAGCAAGGCATTTTCCCATCCAAACTCTGCATACTTTTCATTAACTATTCTATTTAATTCAATTAAGCTTTCAGCCCGTTTTCTTCTTTCCTCTACGGCTTTAAATAAAGGCATTTTTAAAAACTCATCAATCTTTGAAAGAAAACTTTCATAAAAACTTGCAGGAAAGCGCCCATCGTATTCTTCTATGGCAAACCCAAAGGTAATTAACATAGGTTCCTTAAAATATGTAAAGAGATCCTCCTCTATAAGTTGCGGATCTTCTTTTAAAAAGTCCATAAATAAACGATAAGCCTGCTTAGATTTCTCTTTTACATTGGGTGGTTTTTCTGTATTAAATTCAAGTATATAATGATATAGACTTTCATCCACTACGATAGCTAAAATTTCACGGGCTCCAAGATCTCTCATAGCTTCTAATCTGTGTCTTCCATCTACCACATAGTATTTACCTTCCTTGGGTACCACTATAATAGGGGTAAGAAAACCAAGCTTTTCAATAGCCATCTCTAAATGTTTTTTAAGACTCTCAGAAATATCTCTTTGGAATGGAGGTGCCTCTATTTCTTCTAATTTAAAAAGGGCTAACTTAAGGGGCTGTTTTTTAACAGGATCTTCAAAAACTGCTATTTCTTTCATACTATCCTCCTTTTAATCTGCGCTTTTTCTGAGGATAGTAGGTATTTCTATAAAATCTTCATTAAGCCATTCTTCCCAATCCTTTTTTTTAATGTCCTCTTGTTTTTTCGCTTTTTTCTCTAAAGAGAGCACCTTTTCTGTCTCTTGAATTCCTTTACTTTCTTTTTCAAGACCTGTGGCAATGAGGGTTATTCTTAAGACTTCCCCTAAGGATTCATCAAAAACAACACCAAAGTAGACCCTGGCATCTGGATGCAATTCCTTAGCAATAGTTCCAGTAATGTATTGAGTTTCTTGTAAGGTAAGGGTTTCTGGATGAACGCTTATATTGAGCAAAAGGCCTTTTGCTCCATTAATAGAGAGATCCTCTAAAAGGGGGCTTGAGATTGCCATTTGAGTAGCAAGCTCTGCTCTATCTTCTCCAGTTGCTTCGCCCATACCCATTAAGGCTACCCCTCCAGATTCCGTCATTACTGCCTTTACATCAGCAAAATCAAGGTTTATATATCCCGGGGATAAAATCAAATCCGAAATACCTCTTACTGCATAATATAATACATCATCTGCTCTTTTAAACATCTCATATAATCTTTCATGAGGTGCTCCAAGAAGTATTAGTTTATCATTAGGTATAGTAATTAAGGTATCTACATATTTTTTTAATTCTTCTAAACCCTCTTCAGCTTGTTTAATTCTTATTTTACCTTCAAAGGAAAAAGGCTTGGTAACCACAGCTACAGTAAGAATACCCAATTCTTTACAGATATTTGCGATTATTGGGCTGGCTCCAGTTCCTGTGCCACCTCCCATACCTGCTGCCAAAAAAACCATATCTGCATCTTTTAAGATCTCTCTAATCTCCCTTTCTGACTCTTCAGCAGCTTTCTTTCCAATTTCTGGCCTCCCTCCTGCTCCAAGCCCTTTGGTTAAATTTTTACCAAGCTGAAGTTTTATTGGAGAAGGATTCAAAGATAAGGCTTTATAATCCGTATTTGCCACAATAAATTCTACACCCACAAGCCCCTTTTTAATCATATGGGCTACTGCGTTACCTCCTGCACCTCCAACACCTATAACCTTAATATTGGGCTGAAGCTTCGTTTCTTCTTGATAAAGAAGATCAAAGGGCATTGTCATCTTCTCCTCCTTAGTTTAAATTTTTAAAATTTCTTTTATTTTCTGTAGAAATCCCTTTTTCTTTATTGGTTTTTCTATGCCTTGAAGAAGATTATTATATGCATAAATAAGCATTCCTACAGCGGTAGCA
>JBKBMM010000071.1:0-5369 GCA_046295835.1 Caldimicrobium sp. | reverse complement strand
TATAGCGTGTTGCAAAAAGGAAGGGAATAAGATCACTAAAATGATCTGGATGAAAATGGGATATAAATATAGCAGAAATGTCATTAAAGGTAAGACCAACTCTTAAGATTTGTCTTAAAGTGCCTGGTCCAAAATCTAAGAGAAGGTGAAAATTTTCATGAGAAACTAAATATGCAGGGGAAGAGCGCTCAAGGGTAATCCAACCTGTGCCAGATCCAAGGACTGTTAACCTCATACAGGTAATCCAAAATCTTCTACAAGTTTGTTAAAATCTCTTTCATTAAGTTTTTCCTTAGCTTCCTTTAAAAAAATCTCCGCAACTTCTCTCTCTTTTTTAAAATAAAGATATAGCCAAGCTAAGAAAAATAAAGTTGCTCCGTCTCTATCTGCATAAAAATTAATTTCTTGTAACCATTTTAAAGCCTCTTCATAGTTTTTTTTCAAAAAGGCTAATTTTCCAAGATAAATTTTCTCTTCAAGGGTTAAATTTTCCACTTGAGAAAGGATATTTTCCATTTCCTCATAACCTTCCCTCTCCCAAAGAAAGTTGAGTAAAGTCTTTCTAAAAAGGGGATTTTCTTTTTCTAATAAATAAGCTTTGTAAAAATGATATTCCGCCCTTTCAAAGTTTTTCTCTTGTTGATAAATTATTCCTAAATTATAGTGTATTTTGGGATCCTCTTTTATACAAACTCATAGATGAGAATTTAATAAATCTTTAGCCTTATCTAAATCTACAAAATCATAGTAAATTGAGTCCTCACTTAAAAGAAGTTCTATGGGCTGAAGAGTATAAGGCTTGGCCAGTTTATAAAATTTCAATGCACTTCCAAAATCTTCCCATTCATAATATAAGTCAGCAAGTACATGTAATGTAAAACCGTCAAGAAGATGTAGCGTTTTTCCTGCTCTTTTAGCATGTTCAAAGGAGGCTAACCCTAAAAGAAAAGGATTAATTCCTATAAAGGGTGCTCTTCTAAGATGAGTACTTGTAATTATACCATAGATAAAAGGACTTTTTTGGCAAAAGGGTTCAAGTAGAGATAATTTCTCATCTTTATAGATATAAAGGCCTATTTCTTTTCCTTTGTAACAAAAAAGAGCCGGGCAAAACTCCTCTTCTAAGTTAAAATTAGAAGTCACTACTAAAATATAATTACCTTTTTTAAGCTTTCTCTCCCACTTATAACCCCATGGAGAAAGGTAAAGTTCAAAAAGATCTTCCAGATCATCCCTTGCCTTGGGAGTAACTCTTGTAAAATGGAATTTTTTAACAATTTTTATTAATACCCTAAGGTAATTTAATTCATCTTTACTTTTCAGAGTAATAAAGAGTGCACAAAATTTTCTTTTATCTTTCCATAAATTTTTAAAAAGTTCTTTAAGCTCTCCAAAAAATAAAGGATAAAAATAAAACTCACCCCATTGAAAGAAAGTAAAAGAAGAGGGAGGCTTCTTAAAATAAAAAAGATATCCTTGTAAATCACTCACTTCTAAGAGATTTTTTAATAATTCTTGAGAATATGAATTTTTTTGAAAATTCTCAAGGAGATATCTTTCTAAAAAAAGAAGACCGAGAGAGGAAATAGGCTCTTTTAATAAAACTTGCGTTTTTTCTGTAAATACTTGTGGATTTTCTCTAAAAGTAAGATCAAATTTATTCTCAAAAAAGGCTTTAAGATATGGTGTTATTAATTCTGCTTTAGGAAGCTTGGGTAAGCTCATCTTTTAAATGAAGGAAAAAGTTTTTAATATGAGCTAAATCTTCTTCAAAGAGACAGCGCACATCAAAAACTAAACTATCCTCTTCAACTAAAGCTATGATTGGTGGAGAAAATTTTCTTAATTTTTCTTGAAGGGCTTGAGAGGAGAGGTGTTTAGTTTTTATAGCTAAACCATAAGAAGGAAGATCTAAAAGGGGTAACGCTCCTCCACCTGTTTTACTAATTGTAGGAACTATCTTAAGCTCAAAATCAAAACTTTTGATGAAACTAAGGGACTTATAAAGTTTTTGGGCCTTCTTTTTCAATGTTTCAGGCTTTGTAAGGATCATTTTTAAGACTGGAATCTGCTCTATAGCTAATTCCTCATCTCTGTATAGCCTAAGAGTCATTTCTAAAGCTGCTAAGGTTAATTTATCAATTCTTATGGCTCTATTTAAGGGATTTTTTTTAATTTTATCTATAAATTCCTTTTTGCCTAAAATTATTCCTGCTTGAGGGCCACCTAAAAGTTTATCTCCCGAAAAGGTGATTATATCCACTCCAGCTTTTACTACTTCTTGAACAGTTGGCTCTTTCATTAAGCCATATTTAGAAAAATCAATGAAACATCCACTTCCTAAATCTTCCATAATAGGTAATCCTTTTTTATGGGCTAAGGAGACTAATTCTTGAGTACTCACTTCTTTTGTAAAACCTACTATGGCGTAATTACTTTTATGAACCTTTAATAATAGAGCAGTATTTTCATTTATGGCATTTATATAGTCATGGAGATGAGTTTTATTGGTAGTGCCTACTTCTCTTAAAATGCAGCCAGCCCATTTCATTACCTCAGGAATTCTAAAGGAGCCTCCAATTTCCACTAACTCTCCCCTTGAAACAATTACTTCTTTGTCTTTGGCTATAGTATTAAGAGAAATTAGTACAGCTGCTGCATTGTTATTAACCACTAAAGCTGCCTCTGCTCCTGTTAATTCAATTAGCAAGTCTTCTACATGAACATACCTACTTCCTCTTTTTCCACTTTTTAGATCATATTCTAAATTGGAATAGGCAGTAGCAACTTCTAAAAGAAAAGAAGTAACCTCTTTAGCTAAGGGAGCTCTTCCTAAATTGGTATGGACAATAACCCCTGTTGCATTTATTACCCTTTTAAAATGAGGTTTTTGAAACTCTTCAAAGGTGACTTTTAAAAGGGTTTCTAATTCTTCTTCTGAAATGCTCTCTATTTCTCCACGCTGATATTTTTCTCTTAAGATTTGGGTAACCTTTCTTGCAGGTTCGGTATAATATGAAAAGGGATAATGTGGATAAAGCTTCCTTAATTTTTCCTTTAATTCATGAACTGAGGGGATCCTCATGAGGAAGTAAGCTTTTTTATAAATCTTTCAATTCTAGTAAGTCCCTCTAATAAAATATGTTCTTCAGGAAGAAAGATAATGCGAAAGTGCTTTGTACCTGGCTTTTGTCCAAAACCACTTCCATGGACCAAAACAACTCCCTCTTCTAAAATGAGCCTTTTTACAAATTCAAGATCACTAATATTAGGAAGATGAATTCTTGGAAAGGCATAGAAGGCACCAATTGGCTTCACACAAGAAATATAAGGAATATTATTTAATCCTTCTACTAAAAGATCTCTTCTTTTTCTAAGCTGAGGAATAACCTCTTTCATATACCCATTTTCATTTAAAAGGGCAGCTGGAATCGCATATTGCAATGGATGAGGAGCGCAAAGCCTTGCTCTTGCCAACTTATGAATTGCTTCTATGTAATCCTCAAGCATCTCTTTGGCACCAGAAATAATCCCCCATCCAACTCTCCAGCCAGGAGCAAAATAACATTTCGACAAACCATTAAAGGTAATTACAGGATGATCTTTTGCTAATGAAGCTATGGAAATATGCTCAAATTCTTCTTCTAAAACAAATTGATCATATATTTCATCAGAAAATATAACTAAATTGTGACATTTTGCTATCTCCAAGATCTTTAATAAGATTTCCTTGGAATAGATTGCCCCTGTAGGATTGTTTGGATTAATAATAACAATAGCCCTTGTATTTTTATCAATAGAACTTTCTATTGAGGGTAAATCTGGCTCCCAATTAGCTTCCTCATTAAGGTAATAAAATCTTACCTCTATACCGAGTTTTGAAGTAATCGCTTGATAAAGAGGATAACAGGGACAAGGCAAAAGGATGTTTTCACCTGGGTTAACTAAAGCTGCTATAGCAAACTCTATGGCTTCACTTGCACCCTGAGTAATATAAATATCAACTGGCTCTATTCCCTTTTTCTTTGCATACTCTTTAATAGCAGAAAGTGCTTCAGGAACCCCCTCTGAATCTGAATAAGAATTTTGATTCTCAAGCATGGCTCTGTAAGCAGCTTCAATAAGATGGCGAGGAGTTGTAAAATTATATTTTACAGGATCACCAATATTAAGATAAAGCAAATCTTTTCCAAGTTTTAAGGCTTCTCGTGAAGTTTCAACAATATCTCTAATAGCATACTCTACTCCAAGAGTACGAAAGGATGGCCTAATTTTTCCTCTCATATCCAAGTTAAGCCTTCCCTATTTAGAGGTTTAATAATCCTACTAAATTTATATTTGTCAAGACCTTTTACTTTACTTTAATAAAATCTTACTGCCAAAATTAAGAGGATTATAAATTTTCTCTTGCACCCAAAAGAAGCCTAAGCTTACAGTTTTTACCAGACTCAAATGTATCCTCATAGAAAATTAAAAATATTTACAATATGCTGGGTGAGAAATTTAATCTTTATAAGGCGTTCATAAACAGCCTTTACAGTTAATTAGGTTTATAAAAGATGCCCGCGCTACCTACTATTACATAATGGATCTGAGACAAAAGCATGACATATCTACCAAAAAACAATTTCTCACCTGGCGTATAGAAAATAAATATTTACAATTATAGGGGTTGAAGTATAATTGGAAAAGATGAAGGCTTGGGTAATTAGTAAAATAGGACCCCTTGAAGAAGGAAATTTAGTTTTCAAAGAAATTTCAGAGCCTATAATTGGATCTAAAGAAATATTAGTGAGGGTAAAAGCTTGTGGTGTTTGCCATACGGAACTTGATGAAATTGAAGGGAGAGCTAAACCTCTCTTTTTACCCATTATTCCTGGCCATCAAATTGTGGGAGAGGTTATACAAGTTGGTAAAGAAGTAAAAAGGTTAAAAATTGGTGATTTAGTGGGGATAGGTTGGATTTATGAGAGTTGTGGAGCATGTGAATTTTGTTTAAATGGATTAGAAAATTTGTGCCCTAAATTTAAAGGTACTGGTAAGGATGTAAACGGGGGCTATGCCGAGTATTTTAAAATTTCAGAAGATTACGCTTTTCCTTTGCCAAAAGAAAGCCTACCTGAAAAATTAGCTCCATTTCTTTGTGCAGGAGCTATTGGATATAGAGCCCTTAAATTAACTAATCTTCAAGATGGGCAAATTTTGGGCCTAATAGGTTTTGGTGCCTCAAATCATATAGTTCTAAAATTAGCTAAACTTTTATATCCAAGATCCTCCTTTTTCGTTTTTGCAAGAAATCCTAAAGAACGAGAATTAGCTTTAACTTTAGGAGCTGAACTCGCTTTAGATCTTCATGAGGAGCCAGAGGA
>JBKBMM010000070.1:0-5433 GCA_046295835.1 Caldimicrobium sp. | reverse complement strand
AGATGTAATTGTTGGTTTTCCTGGAGAAGGAGAAAAAGAATTTGCTGAAACTTATACTCTAATAGAAAAAGCGCCTATAAATTGGCTGCATATATTTCCCTTTTCTCCAAGACCTGGTACTCCAGCTGAAAAATTAGAACCTAAGGTACATCCCACAGAAATAAAAAAAAGAGTTTCCCTTCTTAAAGAATTGCATCAAAAAAAACGCAAAACCTTCTTAAAAATTAATTTAGGAAAGGTATGTAAAACGATTATTGAAGAGGAAAATAAAGAATACTATAAAGGTTTAACAGATAACTATATTCATGTTTTCATAAAAAAGAAGGAGGGATTACTCCTTCAAAAGGGGAAACTTATTCAAACTAAATTATTGAAGCTTATGGGGGATGGAGTATTGGCAGAGCCTTTTAAAGATAATTATATAGTGAAACCCTGAGGCTAAGGTAAAAAAAATAGTGATTTTAAGAATTAAGTCAATTAAAAGACTGGGAAATTCTTTTATATTATAATGTGTAAAGAGGGCAATTAGAGAGAGGAGTTGAAAAACAGTAGAGCTTTTACCTAAAAGGGTTGGAGAAAGCTGATATAATTTAAATCCTCGCTTTAAAAGATAAAGCCCCCCTAAGATAATAAAAATATCCCTTAAAAAAATTATACTTAAAAACTTCAAGGAAATCTTTTTTTCCCAATAAAAAAGGAAAAAAAGCATATTAATAAAGCATTTGTCTGCCACTGGATCTAAAATTTTTCCCAGTTTTGTTTTTTGTTTTAAAAGCCTTGCTAAATTACCATCAAGAGTATCACTTAATACTCCTGATATAAGGAGAAAATAAATTAAATGGGATGAGGCTTGGTTAATCCACAAAAAGGGAAGTAGAAAGGAGATAATAAGACGATAAAGGGAGAGAAGATTAGGTATATTTAGGAGTTCTTTAAAGTAAGTCACATTATTAATTATATCTATGTTTAGGAGAAATGAAAAGGGAGAAGAGCCGGCGGAGGGACTTGAACCCTCAACCTTGGGATTACAAATCCCACGCTCTGCCCATTGAGCTACGCCGGCAAGTTTTATAATGTAAACGGAGGAGGCGGGATTCGAACCCGCGGCACGAGCTTTTCACCCGTGCACTCGCTTAGCAGGCGAGCGCCTTCGACCTCTCGGCCACTCCTCCTTTTATAAACAATTTTGGTTCCGGGGCGTGGATTCGAACCACGATTCTGGGAGTCAAAGTCCCATGTCCTGCCTGTTAGACGACCCCGGAACTATTCCCTTTTTCTCCTTCTGGGGAGGCCGACGGGACTCGAACCCGCAACACCCGGGGCCACAGCCCGGTGCTCTACCATTGAGCTACGGCCTCCATATCCACCTTCCTAAACCTCTATATTTCTATTTTATACAATTTTTTTTATTTTTCAATGTATCAAACTCTAAAAATTTATTACTCCCCTGAAACCTTTATATCAGTAACCATAACATAATTACCCTTTGCTATATCTGCTCCATACATTTTAAAAACAATCTTTGGAGGAGCCTGAGAGAGGGCAACTGGATCAATAGGCACACTCAAACTCCTAACACCATTTATAAACAAGTGCACTATATCGCCTTCTTTTTTAATTCCAATATGCACCAATTGACCCTGTAGCAGTCTGGGTAATCCTGCCTCATTAGGTATTGCTTGTCTTTGAAAACGGCTCTCCCCAAATTCTCCTTTAAAGTATAAATTAACAGGGCCCTCATCTTTACCCAAAGATAAAGAAATATAGCCCCAATGAGCCTCACTACCTTTTCCAAAGTAAATCCTGTACTCTACTGCAAAATCTTTAGCTGACTTTAAAGCAGGAATCTCCTTCTCCCAAAGCATTTCTCCTCTTGTTGTGGCAAACCACTTCTTCCCTCCAAGCTCCACACACTCGCCTTGACCTCTAAGGATTTTTATAGTGGTTGGAATTAATCTGCATTTAGAAAAATCCTCCTGTAAAAGGAGCTTATTGAAGTGGGAAAAGCCTATAGTTTGTCTCTTTATCTCTCCCGTTGCCACAATCTTAGATTCTTTATCAGAGGCTTCTTCCTTGAGAGTTGAAACCTTTTGATTAATTGGTACCTGCCTTTCCTCTTTTACGATTTGCCCCTTCTCATCATAGACAATAGTTCTTTCTCCCACAAGGACTTGAGGAGACTGTGTTTTAAGCTCATTAACAATTAAGGTTACTGCATTGGCAATGAGGTCTCTTGTAGCCTCTTCTAAAGGCGTATTTTTGACAGCACTAATCCAACCTCCTCCAGCAACCTCACCAAAAAGACCTCCACCAGCAACTCCAAAATGCCACCTTTCTGACTTACCTTCTACAGTTTTGGCAGCCAAAATCTGGCCATCTCTAACCCTTACAATCCTCATATCTACACCAATATGGGCCTTAGATTTTCCAAGTTTTATTCCACCACCAAACTTCCAAGGCAAAGGTATAACAAAGCCCCCTCCACCTAAACCTGAGGCTTGTAATTCCAAAGAGGTAACAGCACCAACGATGATAAAATCGGCAGACTTTAAAGCACCCTTAGGAGAAACACCCATAAGCTCTAATTCTTCCTTAATTTCTTCTAAGGCCATTCGTTCCACCACTTTAAAACACCCTGTTTGAGCAAGAGCTGTAATAAGCATATCCGCAAGACCATCCCCCATAACTTGAGGTGAAGCATGTATTGTATACCCTCCACCAATTACAATTACACCCCCTTGACATGCACCAGCCTTACATTTAAAACTTCTTGCCGTAATAGTTCCAATGGGCCTCTCACAATAGGGTAATTTAAGAGTCCTCTCCTTTACATCCTTCGCATACTCCTCTGCAAAGAGTATAGAAGGCAAACATAAAGAAAAGAACATAAAAAATATCCCCCAAATTAAGTGCCTTAAATCTTTCATAGCCCACCTCCTTAGTTAACCTGTGTAATATATTTGTAACCCATATTTAAGCCAAGTAATAAATCTTACAAAGGAGAAATATACAAAAGGCCATATGTAAGAAGATTTAGATATAAAGCTAAATTTCATAACCAACATTATAATTCTTTTATTTATATAAAATATAATACAAACATTAAGCTGTCAAGTTTTCTTCTGTCAAATTTTTGACTATGAAAACTTTTCCTTAGAGATGGGGGAATATTTTTCCTTTTTTAATCCTTTATTTTTTTATCTCTTCCAAAGAGAGAAGGGTATGTTTTTAAAAAAGGTGGTTTATTTATAGAATGGGCATAAATTTTGATAACTCTATAATAGGAGGTAAGGAATGAATGGGATAAGGATTAATCCACAGCTTGGATTATTGGAGGCATTAGAGGCTGCCCAACTTTTAGAGAGGAAGTTTTCTGCGGTGACTAACAATTTAGCTAATGTAGATACACCAGGCTACAAAGCTGATGGTGTAAGTTTTAAAGAGGTATTAATGAAAAAAATTGGACCTCGCTACATCAAAACCTTTAAAGAGACTTCTTCTTATTTAGATTCACAACAGGGAATTTTAGAGCCAACGCAAAATCCTCTACATCTTTCTATAGTAGGGGAGGGTTTTTTTAAGGTGCAAACTCCTCAAGGAATAGCTTATACCAGGGCTGGAAATTTTACTTTAGATGCGGAAAGGAGGCTTGTGACGCAGCAGGGCTATCCTGTATTAGCAAATGGTGCTCCTATCATTCTTGATCCAGGAATGGCAGTTGAAGGACTTGTAACCATAGACAATATAAAATTGAGAGTTTCTCCTGAGGGTATTCTTTCAATTGATGGTACAGAAATTGCAAGGCTTGATATAGTTACCTTTGATGATTTAACCAAGCTTAAAAAAATTGGAGAAAATTTATACCTTTCAGAGGGTGCTCAAGAGATGATGGCTATTAATTATGAAGTTCGTCAAGGATATTTAGAAAAGTCGAATGTTAATCCCATAAAAGAAATGGTTAATCTTATTGAGATACACAGAACCTTTGAAGCAATACAGAGAAGTATTAGAGGGTATGATGAAGCAACAGAAAAACTTTTAGAAACTACAAGGAGGTAAGAAAATGATACGTAGCCTTTGGAGTGCAGCAACGGGCATGCAGGCTCAGCAACTGCAATTGGACACTATAGCGAATAATTTAGCAAATGTAAATACTGCTGGCTTCAAAAAGAGTAGAGTGGAATTTGAAGATCTATTTTACCAAAATCTGAAGCTTGCTGGTGCTCTTACAGCAGATGGAGTACAAACCCCTGTAGGGATGCAAATTGGTTTAGGTGTGAGGCCTGTAGCTATCACCAAGCTTTTTACCCAAGGTGAATATCAACTTACAAATCAGGAGTTGGATTTGGCTATCGAAGGAAGAGGTTTTTTTAAAATAGTCATGGGAGGAGAGGAATTCTATACCAGGGCAGGAAACTTCAAATTAGATAGAGATGGATATATAGTTACTCCAGAAGGAGCAAGGCTTCAGCCAGAATTTGCTGTTCCCACAGGCACAGCAAAGATTGAAGTTACTCCAGATGGCGTTATTACAGCCCTTGATCCCAATGGTCAAGTCTTAGCCCAAGCGCAACTTTTAATTTATGATTTTCCTAATCCAGCTGGGCTTTATGCAGTGGGAAGAAATCTCTTTAGAGCTACTCCTGCTTCCGGAGATGTAATAGAGGGTACACCTGGACAAAATGGCTTTGGCACTATTGCTCAAGGTTACTTAGAAATGTCTAATGTAGATATAGTGGAAGAGATGGTAAAAATGATCATCACTCAAAGAGCTTATGAGTCAAATTCAAAAGGAGTACTTACTGCTGATCAACTTCTGGAAATTGCTAACAATCTTAAGAGGTAATAGGTAATGAAGAATAGATGCATAATTTTTGTCCCTTTATTAATACTCTTCCTCTTTTTCACAGGAAAGCTTTGTGCCAAGACTTATTATGATGAAGAAGAAATAAAAATTATCTTTTTAAAGGAATTCCAAAAAAGGGCTTCTTATCCCTCTGGTGAGATTACTTTAGAGAGATTTAGAATTGAGCCTTCCCAATTTAAAATTCCCAAGGGCACGCCTTACAAAATAGATTGGATAGGAATGCCTAAGGCTGGTTCAAATACAGCTATTTTAAACTTTGTACTCAATAATGGTGAGAATCAGATTCTAAGGGTTTGGGGCATGATTGAGATAAAGGTTCCTGTAGTGGTTGTTAAAAAAACTTTACCCAATAGGACACTTTTGAGTGCAGAAGATCTTATTCTTGAAAAAAGAGAGCTTTCTCGTTTGCCTCAGGATGTAATCTTTAATTTGAATGAAGCCCTGGGCAAGGAGACTAAAATGAGCTTGAGAGAAGGCACAGTTTTAAGGAAAGCCTATTTGGCAGAGCCCTTAGTAATTAAGAGAAATCAAGAAGTAGAAATTATAGCAAAAGGTAAATATTTTGA
>JBKBMM010000069.1:0-5531 GCA_046295835.1 Caldimicrobium sp. | reverse complement strand
AGGGGCTAACATTTTAAAGGGTTCTAAAATTAAATATCTTAAGGCTGCAGAGAAAATTGCCTTGTATCATCATGAGCGCTGGGATGGTACTGGATATCCCGAAGGCTTAAAAGGCTCTAAAATCCCTCTTTTGGCAAGAATTACTGCTATAGCAGATGTCTTTGATGCCCTAACCTCAGATAGACCCTATAGAAAAGCCCTTTCTGTTGATGAGGCCTTTACAATCATTGAAGAAGGTAAAGGTAAACATTTTGATCCAGAACTTGTAGATATCTTCTTTAAAGTGAAAGAAGAGATTTTAACTATCAAAGAGCTCTTTAAAGATGAAGAAGAGCCTCATCTTTTTAAATTTATCAAAAAAATTAATAAGACTTAAGCACCTTCTCCTTTAAAAATAGGGCGTTTTTTACTGCATATCCCAAGGCTGTATTATCAAAATAAATATATACTTCAGAAGGAGAAAGCTTTTTAATTAAGTTTAGTAGATTTTCTAATTCTTCTTCTTCATAATTGGAAACATAGAGTTGTTTTGAGCCATGGAGACGAATGTATAAAAAATATGTAGTCTTAACCTCTAACCAGGAAGGATATCTCTTTCCACAATCAGAAAAACAGAGACAAACATTATTATCTATTAAGAGCTTTACAAATTCTTCATTATGAAAGGATTTGTGACGTATCTCAAAAACATTTTTATAATTCTTTGGAAGAAGATGCAGGAACTCTTCTATTATTTCCCTATTATAAGTTAGCGAGGGTGGTAGTTGAAAAAGAACTACCTTTGCCTTCTCTTGCAAAGGAGAAATATTCTTCAAAAATAAATCTAAAGAATCTTTTACTTCACGAAGCTTCTTAATATGGGTAATTATCTTAGGGGCCTTAATTGAAAAAACAAAATAAGAGGGTGTTTCTTCATACCATTTTCTAAAAGTAGAAGGCTTAGGAGTTCTATAAAAGGTAACATTAATTTCTACAGTATTGAAATATTTACTATAGTACTTGAGCCAATCTTTATATTTAAGGTCAGGTGGGTAAAAGATATTTTTAAAGGAGGGGTAACTCCAACCTGAAGTGCCAATATGATAAATCATAAGGAGAATTTTTTTACTTTCTTTTCTTTGAGGAGAGAAATTAGAGCTTTTTTGGCAGCTAAGTTTTCTGCCTCCTTTTTAGATGCACCTGTTGCCTCAGCTAAAACTTGATCTCCTAATTTTAAGGAAATTTTGATTCTTGGTTTGTGAGAAGGGCCTTTTATTTCTACAACTTCGTAAAGAGGAATTATCCCCTTCTCTTTTTGCAAAAGCTCTTGAAGTTTGGTTTTATAATCACCTATAGACTCTGCAGATTTTAATCTTCTTAAATAGGGAGAAAAGAGTTTTTCCACAATTTTACAGGTTTTTTCTAAGCCCTGATCTAAAAAAAGGGCTCCTAAAAGTGCTTCCACTGCCCGTCCTGCAATATTGAGTTTACTTTTTTGATCAAGCCCTTGTTCTCTTCTTCCCATGAGAATAAAATTAAGCATACCAATTTTTTCGGCAATTTTTATAAGTCTTTCCTTGCAAACTAAATAAGCCCTTTTTTTAGTAAGATCTCCTTCTCTATCTGTAGGAAATTTTTTATAGAGTAAAAGAGAAATGCAAAGATTTAAAACGGCATCCCCTATAAATTCAAGCCTTTCATTATCTTCAAGTTTTTCCTCTTTATGAGCTATCCTATAAGAGCTGTGAGTAAGGGCTTTTTTAAGTAAAAGTTTATCATTAAAATTAACCTCTAAGATTTTTTCAAGTTCAGAAAAGGAATTTTCCATATAAACTACTTAGCTACCAAAAAAGCCTCTTTAAAACGTTCTTTCTTTAGCTTTTTTGCTAAAAGAGTTGCTGTATCATAATCTTCAGCTAAATAAATTTGAACTCTATACAAAAGGCCATGCACTGGATGGTTATAGGCTTCTACATCAACCTTATCATAATTCTTCTCCAATTCAAGTTTAAATCTGAGGGCGTTATTATAATTTTTGAAAGCCCCAACTTGCAAGAAAAATTCATTAAATCTAAAATTAGGTATATTTTTATAAACAATTTGATTGTTAATTCTTTCTCCTTCGGAGAGGACAGTAATTTTTACCTTTGCAAGTCCTTTTCCTACCAAACCTAATTCCTTAGCAGAGGCATAACTCAGATCTATGCACCTATCATCTACAAAGGGACCTCTATCATTAATCCTAACCACTAATTCCTTGCCATTTTCTAAATTTTTAACCAAAACATAGGTTCCTATAGGAAGTATTTTATGGGCTGCTGTATATGCATACATATTATAAATCTCACCACCAGCAGCAAGTCTTCCGTGAAAGCCAGGCCCATACCATGAGGCAATACATTCCTCTTCATAACCTTCTGCTGTAAGTAAGGGATAATAGGTTTTTCCGTTAATGGTATAGGGTTTTAACCAACCTGGGACAGGTCTTGAAATTTCAGTAGGTGGCATTTGGACTAAATTAGGAGGTAGTTCCCGAGGAGGTCTCACACAAGAAACTAATATTAAAGAGAAAAATAAGAAGAGGATTCCTCTAAAGAGCATCCCTTTTATTTGTTAATTAATGCAGCTATCTTTTTAGCAAAATAGGTAATTATTATATCAGCACCAGCCCTTTTTATACTAATTAAACTCTCCCAAATAACCCTATCCTCTTCAATGTAGTTTAACTGAGCTGCTGCTTTTATCATAGCGTATTCTCCACTTACTTGATAGGCAGCAATAGGATGATAAATATTTTCTCTAAGCATTTTAATTATATCTAAATAGGGCATAGCTGGTTTCACCATTATTATATCGGCACCTTCTTCCACATCCATTAAAGCCTCTCTCATAGCTTCTCTGGCATTTGGAGGGTCCATTTGATAGGTGCGCCTGTCCCCAAATTTAGGGGCAGAATGAGCTGCCTCTCTAAAAGGTCCATAGAAGGAACTACAATATTTTACTGCATAGCTCATGATAGCTACCTCTGTAAAGCCCGCTTCGTCTAAAGCTTCTCGAATCCTTGCTACCCTTCCATCCATCATATCAGAAGGTGCTACCCAATCAGCACCAGCTTTAGCATGAGAAACTGCAATACGAGCAAGCTGCTCCAAAGTAAGATCATTATCTACTTTTCCATTTTTAATTATGCCACAATGCCCATGAGAAGTGTATTCACACATACATACATCAGTTATAAGAAGGGCTTCAGGATATTTATCTTTAATTGTCTTTAATGCCCTTTGAATTATTCCATCATGGACAAAGGCAGAAGTGCCAAGTTCATCTTTTTTTTCAGGGATTCCAAAAAGCAAAAAAGCCCTTAATCCCAAGTCAAGTGCTTCCTTGATTTCCTCAAGTACTTTATCAATGGAATAGCGATAAATTCCTGGCATAGACCTTATTTCCTCTTTAATTCCCTTACCCTCCCTTATAAATAAAGGGTAGATGAAGTTATTTACTGTAAGGGTAGTTTCTCTTATAAGGGCTCTTGTTGCCTCGTTCTTTCTTAAGCGCCTACCTCTATATTCTGGAAACATCATAGCTTGCCTCCTTTTATAAGCTCAAGGCCTTTTTTATAAGCTCATAAAGAATTTTTAAGTCTTCTTTATAATCATTAAAAAGATGAATAAGAAGAACTGGTTTTTCTCTTTCTACAAGGGCTTTAAAATCACCAAAGGCTTGTGCAAATTGCTGATCCCAAAAAGTATAGCCTTCCTCTGGTATAATCTGAGAATCAATTCTTCCTCTGCGTGTAATCATAAGGAAACGAGAAAGAGGTGGTCCCCCTTTAAAAAGTTGCCCTGTTGAATGCAAATACCTTGGTCCAAAACCTAAAAGAGTTGCACAGTTTTTCTTTTCTCTAATCAAACTCCTTATATCTCTAAGAATATCCTCTACTTCAGAATCATAGGGTAGATAAGCCAAAATCCCCACATAAATCCAAGGGGCAAAGTCTTGAAAAAATTTTTTTAATAAGGCCGAAAGCTTAGGATATTCAACATTAAGTGTTTTCTCATAATAAAAACCTAACCCCGAATCTTCATCCAAATAGAGCTCAATACCAAAATCCCTCTCCTCCTTAAATCTTTCTAAAAGTTCTTTGGTCTTTTTCTTAGTTAAAACCACATCAGGCTCATCAAAGGGATTAACTCCAATAAAATAGGCAGTTAAAGCAGTGGCTAACATAAATCTATATGCCTCACCAAAGATTTCATATCTATCTTCAAGCACAATAGATTTAATCCTAAATCCCTCCTCTTTCAAATCAGAAATCAATCGATGATAAATTCTTTCTCTACCTCTAAGAGTAAGATAGATAAAGGACCTATCTGAGGAATAAAGGGTGGGTGAGCCAGGGGCCTCCCCCACAACTGGTACTATACCTGCTAAATTTTTCCCTAAACTTTCTGCAATAAGTTGCTCAAGCCAAAGAGCAAAAGGCTTAAGTAAAGGATCAACAATAAAAGTTAATTTATCCTGCCCAAGAATATAAGATTCTGTCATAAATTCAGCTAAGGTTGCTGCTAAGTTATATTCCCATGGAATAGAGGACTCACAAGCTGTATACATCTCTCTGGCAAAATGAAGTGCCTTCTCTAAATCAAGCCCCATCAAAGCCGCAGGAAAAAAACCAATTTCAGTTAAAGCCGCATACCTCCCCCCTACATATGGTGGATGATAAAGGACCCTTCTAAAATTCCTCTCCTTTGCTAAAAGCTCCAAAGGTGAACCAGGATCAGTTAGAGCTATAAAATGTTTTCCTGGATTTAAAGATTGTTTTTTCATCTTCTCATAAAAATACTTAAATTGAGAAAGGGTCTCTAAAGTTGTGCCTGACTTTGAAACTATAACAAAAAGGGTCTTTTCTAAAGGTAAAGATTCTGCTTCAAGAATATGGATGGGATCATTTGTATCAAGTACCTTAAGACTTGGATATCCCTCCTTAGAAGTAAATATTTGGGAGAGGACATAAGGAAAAAGCGCAGAGCCTCCCATACCACACCACAAGACATAGCTATACTCTTGTCTCAATTCTTCTGCTAAAGACCTAAGTTCACCAACCTTGGGCTCAATATACCTATACCCATCAATCCAATCCATTCTCTCCCTAATCTTTTGCTTTAAGAGGGGCTCTAAAGTATAAATCTCTGGATCTTTATTAAAAAGCCTTTGCAAAAGAGCACTTTTTTCTTCCTCAGAAATCTTAGAAGGCCTTTTAATAATATTGAACTCCCCATAAACTTTCTTCACATATGGAACTTGCTCATCCATAAAAGCTCTCCCTCTGTTTTTTTAAAATTATAGCATAAAGAGAAAAGAAAAACAAATATAACTACTCCTCCATCTATACCCTCTCTATGTACCAAAAGAGAAATTAAACTCATAACGAAAGATATATAAAAACCTGCTTAAATACACACACTTAGCCCTATACCCCTAAATACTTACCCTACCCTCATAAATATGTAAAAACCTTCTAAACCCCCTTGACAAAATCAAAAAATTAATTT
>JBKBMM010000068.1:0-5591 GCA_046295835.1 Caldimicrobium sp. | reverse complement strand
GAGCCAGAGGAATTACCTCATGCTCTCATAGACACAACCCCTGTGTGGAAACCTCCCTTTTTTCTTTTACGCTATCTAAGACCAGGTGGAAGATTAGTTATAAATGCCATAAGAAAGGAAAATCATGATAAAGAGTTTTTAAAAGAACTTTCTTACGAAAGAGATTTTTGGTTAGAAAAAGAAATTAAGACTGTGGCTAATATAACTCGGAGAGATATACAAGAGTTTTTAGATTTAGCTATAAAGTTTAGATTAGAACCTGAAATAGAAGTCTATCCCTTTGAAGAGGCATTTCAAGCCCTCTTAGATCTAAAAAATCGCCAAATTAGAGGGGCCAAAGTTTTAAAAATTAGTTAATTTGGGGGTGTTATGATTTCCTACACTTTCTCCGAGGAGCAAAGTCTTTTGATTGACCTTATAAAACGCATTGGAGAGGAGTATATTGCACCCTATGCCTTAATGTGGGATGAAAAAGAGCTTTATGATTCAAAGCCCATAAAAGCCTTAGCTGATGCTGATCTTTTTGGAATTATTGTTCCTAAGGAATATGAGGGATTAGGTATGGGAGTCTTTGAAATGTGTTTAGCTGTTGAATATTTATCTTATTATTGTGCTGGGGTTTCAACCACTTATGCAGCCTCTTTTCTTGGAGCCTATCCTATAATCCTTTTTGGTAACGCAGAGCAAAAGGCAAAGTATTTGCCTGAGATAGCTAAGGGTAAAAAGCTCTGTGCCCTTGCCTTAACTGAACCTCAGGCAGGAAGTGATGCCTTTGCCATTAAAACCACAGCAAAAAGGGAAGGAGAGTTTTATCGGTTAAATGGTGTAAAACAATGGATTACTAATGGGGGAATTGCTGACATTTATATAGTGATTGCTCTTACAGATCCAACTAAAGGTCCAAGAGGGGCAAGTGCCTTTATTGTTGAAAAGGGAGACCCTGGCTTATCCTTCGGAAAAAAAGAAAAAAAACTTGGACTTAAAGCCTCTGTAACAACAGATTTATATTTTAACGATTGTATAATTCCTAAGGATAGATTACTCAGCAGAGAGGGCATGGGATTTATGGTTGCTTTAAAGACATTAGATTATGCAAGATGTGGGGCTGGAGCCCAAGCATTAGGTATTGCTCAAGCAGCCATAGAGGTAAGTTTAAGGCATGCAAAAAAACGTTATCAGTTTGGTCAACCCATTTATCAATTCCAAGCAGTTAATCATACCTTTGCTGAGATGGCTATGAGGGCTGAGGCAGCAAGAGCCCTTGTGTATAATGTGGCAAAATATATTGATTCCGGAGCTAAAGACTTTTCAGGGGCTTCAGCTATGGCAAAATGTTTTGCTACAGATCAGGCCATGTGGATCTGCGAAAGAGCCCTTCAAATGATGGGTGGATTCGGATATATGAGAGATTATCCAGTTCAAAAATATTTTCGTGATGTAAAATGCCTCCAAATTTATGAAGGCACAAATGAGATTCAAAAAAATGTCATTGCAAGGGAGCTTGCTAAGCTTTATAAATAAGGGGGACATCTATGGGAAAAATTATCGTGTGTATAAAGGCTGTACCTAAACCTGGCACTGTAAAAGTAGATCCTGAGACCCATACCCTAAAAAGAGAATCTGCAGAACTTATATTGAATCCCAATGATAGGAGTGCTTTGGAGATGGCTATGCGCCTTAGAGAAAAATTCCAAAAAGAGGTAATTGTAATTACCATGGCACCACCCAATGTAATTCCCCTTTTAAAAGAAGCATATAGTCTTGGGGCTGATAAAATGGTTCTACTTTCTGATAAGGCCTTTGCAGGTTCAGATACCTTAGCTACAAGCAGGGTTTTAGCTAAGGCCATTTCCCTATTTAAACCCTTTAGTTTGGTCTTAATGGGGTTAAAATCCATAGATGGAGAAACAGCTCAAGTACCTCCTGAGACAGCCTCCCTTCTTGGTATTCCCTCGTTAATCAATGTAAAAGATATTCATTTGGAAGCAGATAAAGCTATAGTTATACGGGAATCTGAGTATGGCGAAGAAGAATTGGAAGTAGACCTTCCTATAGTGGCAAGTATTACTCCTCATTTAGATTATTTTAGACCTCCTTCTTTTAAAAGACTTTTAGTAGTTAAAAATAGTGAACCACTTGTATTAACTGCTAAGGAGCTTTCTCTCTCAGAAGAATTCTTAGGTTTGAAATGTTCCCCTACACAAGTTGCGGCAGTTTTTGAAAAAAAGATCATAGAAAGAGGGGAAATTTGGGAAGGCTCTCCTGAGGAATTAGCTAAAAAATTAATAAAAGTTTTAAAAGAAAAAGAAATACTTAAAAATTAGTAAGGAGGACATAAGTTTATGCATGATATTATATTGGCCTATGGAGAATATTATCAGGGAAAACTTCATCCAGCAAGTTTAGAAATATTGACACCTTTAAATGAGATAGCTGAAAAACTAAATAAAAAATTGGTTTTACTAATTTTGGCAGAAGACTTTGAAAAGGCAAGCAATCTTCCAGAATTAAAAAGGGCTCTTTGCCATGAGGTTTGGGTAGTAACTTCGGAGGAATTAAAGTATTTTAGAGATGATCTCTATGGTAATGTTTTAGTAGAGATTATTAAAAGAAAAAGACCCTTTGGAGTTTTTTTTGCTGCCACATTTCAAGGAATGGCACTTGCACCCAGAGTAGCGGGAGCACTTGGCTTAGGATTGTGCGCCCATGTGAATGCCCTTCATCTTGAAAATGATAAACTTTTTATGCTTAGACCAACATATGGAGAAAATATTATAGCAAGCTTATATTCTACTACCTATCCAATTATGGCCACCCTCTCCATAGGAGCTTTTATTATTAAAGAAAATCCCACTTCTCCAGAAGTGATCTATTATAAAATAGATAATTTTAGTTGGGAAAGTAAGATGAAGGTTAGGAAAATAAAACCTAAAGCCATAGAACCTAATAGACTAAGTGTAGCCAAAACTGTATTAGCAGGTGGACTTGGATTAAAAACTAAAGAAAACTTAGAGCGTTTAAGAGAATTAGCCAATCTTCTTAATGCTGAAGTAGGGGTAACTCGACCTCTTTGTCACGCTGGGTGGGCAAGTGAGGAGGAAATGATTGGAGTAAGTGGAATAAGTGTGAGACCAAAGCTTTATATAGGCTTTGGAATTTCTGGGGCAATCCAACATACTGTAGGTATGGAAAATTCGGAATTTATTATTGCAGTAAATATAGATAAGGAAGCTCCTTTAGTTAAAATGGCACATTTGTCTATTATTTGTGATGCAGGAGAACTTATAAAGGCCCTCCTGAAGGAACTTAAGCACTGATTCTAATTAAGTTTTCAAATTTTTCCTTAATCCTTTTTACATGATCACCTTCCCAATATAGTTTATCGCATTTCGGGCAATAATTAAATTCACTATATTTTTCCTTTACCTTTTGAGGAATTCTTTCCATAAAATCTTCTTTTTTAACTGAAATAAGTTTTTCTCCACAGAGCGTACAAATATCAAGAGAAAGTTTAGGAGGAAGATTTAGGTGATGTATTAGGAAAAGGAGTTGTGTTTTTAGAGAACCTCTTGGAAGTAATAGATAGTCTAAGTGTCTTTTTTCTAAGAATTGAGCAGTTTCAGGACTTGTGACTAAAAAGAATTTATCTTTGTTTTTGAGAATTTCATCTGAACAAAGTTTTTGCTTTGCAATCTCAACTTTTAAACCCATAAAGCGGAGCCATTTTGCTAAACCTGAAAGGGAGCTTTCTAAGTAAAAAGTTCTTTCATTAATTAACATTCTTATTTAACTTAATTCAAATGGAGAAGAAAAACAAGTTTTTTAATATTTATCTAAATAGGTAAAAAGGTAAGATGCAAAATTCTAAGAAATTTTAAGAAAATTGATTATAATATTTACTAAACCGATTAAATATTTTCTAAATAGACCTTGACAATAGGAAAAAATTTTTTAAACTTCTTTAACAAAATTATTGTAGGGAGGGTGTTATGGGTGAGATAAAAAAGCATGATACACCGTTGATGGATGAATTAAAATCAGGTCCTTGGCCGAGTTTTGTGGATGATATTTATTCTTATGCAGAAAAGCATAAGAAGCAGGCTGGTTTTGATATTTTAGGGCAAATGGAGTTATCTTACAAAAACAAAGAAACTCATTGGAAGCATGGTGGAATTGTAGGGGTTTTTGGTTATGGTGGTGGAGTTATTGGAAGGTATTCTGATCAGCAAGATAAATTTCCTTCTATATGGGCTTTTCATACGGTTCGTGTTAATCAGCCTGCAGCTAAATGGTATCATTCTTCAGCTTTAAAAAAGTTATGTGATCTCTGGGATAATCGTGGAAGTGGAATTGTTAACTTTCATGGATCTACAGGGGATATTATTTTACTTGGTACAGTTACTGAGCAATTAGAGTATATCTTTTATGATTTAACGCATCAATTGAAGATGGATTTAGGCGGATCTGGTTCTAATCTTAGAACACCTGAGTGTTGTGTGGGTATGTCCAGATGTGAATGGGCATGTATTGATACCCAAGATATAATTTATGAAATGACTATGCAATTCCAGGATGAATTACATCGTCCAGCCTTTCCTTATAAGTTCAAAATTAAGGCCTCTGGATGTCCAAACGATTGTGTGGCTGCCATAGCAAGAGCAGATTTTTCCATAATTGGTACTTGGAGAGATGATATTAAAATTGACCAAGAGGCAGTTAGGGCTTATGTTGGAGGTGAATTAAAACCTAATGCAGGGGCACATGCAGATAGGGATTGGGGTCCCTTTGATATTAAGAAAGAAGTAATAGATCTTTGCCCTACGAAATGTATGTTCTGGGATGAGGGCCAAAAGAAGCTTTATATAAATAATAGTGAATGTAACAGGTGTATGCATTGTATTAATGTTATGCCAGAAGCCTTAAGGCCAGGTGATGATAAAGGGGCAACAATTCTTATGGGTGCTAAGGCACCAATTTTAGAAGGGGCACAGCTTTCTACAGTTATTATTCCCTTTATGAAACTTGAACCACCCTATGACAATTTGAAAAATCTACTCTATAAAGTATTTGATTACTGGATGGAAAATGGTAAGAATCGTGAAAGACTTGGTGAGACTATTCAAAGGATTGGATTGAACAGATTTATTGTTGATGTGCTTGGTCTTAAACCCTTGCCACAGCATGTTAGAGAGCCTCGTTCCAATCCATATATCTTCTGGAAAGAAGAGGAAGTAGAAGGTGGTTGGACGAGGGATGTGGCTGAATTTAGAAAACGTCATCCTGCTTAAGGAATTATTAATTAGGTAAAATATTAAAAATAAAAGGAGGGGGAAATGAGTGAAAGATCAGAAAGACCAGATCCGATTTATAATGAGCCTTATGATCCTACATTAGCTGAGAAATTATATAATCCTCAAAAGCCTATGGAGAATAGAATTACAGATATTGGGCCTCCACATTACTGGCAGTTTTTACCACCTGTTATTCAAAGAAATTATGGCAAATGGAAATCACACGAGATTATTCAGCCAGGAGTTTTGAAATATAAGTCTGAAAGTGGTGAGGTAGTTTATGTGGTGCGTTGTGGGACT
>JBKBMM010000067.1:5063-5607 GCA_046295835.1 Caldimicrobium sp. | reverse complement strand
GAAATTTTAAAAAGAAAAATAGCCTTTGACACAGATCCAGAAGGGTTTATAGAAAAGTGGAGAGAAGAACAAGAAAAATTAGCAAAAAGAATACTTCAAGCCCGAGAAGCTTTAAAAGCTATTGAAATAAATGAAGAAATGTTAGAAAAAATTGTAAAACTTACTATAGAATTAGAGCTTGATGGCCATAGAGGAGATATTGTAATAATAAAAACTGCTAGGGCTTTAGCAGCTTATTATCAAAAAGAAGAGATTACCCTTGATGAAATAAGAATTGCAGCAAAGTTTGCTTTAAATCATAGAATAAAAAAATTGCCCTTTGAAGAGACAGAAGAAAAAAAGATGAAACTTCTTCAGGCACTGGGGAAGCTTTAAAAGGATGAATTTTAGTAATTTCATAAACTATGAAGAAGCAAAACTAGCCTTAATTCTTAATGCTGTTTGTCCTCGCTGTGGTGGTGTCCTTTTCTGTGGTGATAAGGGAACAGGGAAATCTACCTTGGCAAGGCTATTTCCCAAGCTTCTCCCAGGTTCACCATTTATC
>JBKBMM010000067.1:0-5053 GCA_046295835.1 Caldimicrobium sp. | reverse complement strand
GAAGAGGCCTTGCTTGGCGGTCTTGATATAGAAGCATCTCTTAAAAAAGGAGATAAAATTTTTAAAAGAGGCTTGTTAGCAAAAGCAAATAAAGGTGTACTTTTTATTGATGATATTAATCTTTTGCCTGCCCATATTTTATCTTTAATCTTTGAAGTGCAAAATAGAGGTGAAGTTATTGTAGAAAGAGAAGGATTTTCCTTAAAGGAGCCTGCAGATTTTATAGTTATAGCCACCATGTGCCCCACAGAGGGTTATCTTCCCTCTCATATTTTAGAAAATTTCGGTATGTGCGCCTTTTTTGGAACACTAAAGGACCAGGAAAAAAGACTAAAACTTTTAAAAAACCATTTGAGCCCTTTAGATGTTAACTCCGAGGAAAAATTAGTGAGAAAAATTTCAATAGCTAAAGAAAAACTGAGAAAAATACAGGTTCCAGAAGAAATTCTTAGTTATATCATTCAAATTTCTATAGAAAACAATGTATCAGGACACAGAGGAGAGTTTTTTTTATATTATGCTTCAAAGGCTTATGCCGCCTTCTTGGGCTGTGACACCATAACCACAGAACATGTGGACACAGTTTTACCCTTAGTGATTAGACATAGAACAAAAGAAAAGATTAAAGAAAAAGCTAAAGACGAATTAAAAAAAGAACTTTCAGAAAACAAAGACTCTAAGACAAAAGAAGAAAAGAAAGAAATGGGAAAAGGAAGGAAAAACACTGAAATAGTTGAAGGGCACCAAAGTGGTGAGGAAAATAGCAAAGAAAGTGTGAAGGAGGAAAGTAGGGAGAAGGCACAGATTTTAACATTTGAGTCACTCCCTTATGAAAGGGTTTTTGAAGTGGGCCCTGAAGAAGAAATAAAGTTTTTTAATTTTAAAAGAGATAGAAAGATTAGAACAACCTCAGGAAAAAGAACAACTACATTGATTAAAGATAAAAGAGGGAGATATGTAAAAAGTGTCATGAGAGCCATCCATAAAGATATTGCCTTAGATGCAACTCTAAGAGCATCTGCTCCTTTCCAAAGATTGAGAAAGCTTAAAGAGAATGGTAAAGATCTTGCTTTTATTATCAAAGAAGAGGATATAAGGTATAAACTACGAGAAAAAAAGATGGGGCATCTCGTGATCTTTCTTGTAGATTCCTCTGGATCAATGGGTGTGCAAAGAAGAATGGTTGAGACGAAGGCCGCAATACAGGCCCTTCTGAGAGATTGTTATCAGAAAAGAGATAAAGTTTCCATGATAGTTTTCAGAAAAGATAAAGCTGAAGTGATTTTACCACCAACCTCAAGCGTAGAGCTTGCTTCAAAAAAGCTAAAGGAAATCCCTACAGGAGGAAAGACCCCTCTGGGAGCTGGACTATTAGAAACTTACAAACTTATTAAATTTGTATCTCGCAAAGATCCAAAAAGAAAATTCTTAGTTGTTTTAATAACCGATGGAAAGGCAAACCAAAGTCTTAGCGGAGAAGATCCCTATAAAGAAATAAACAAAATAATTTCTTCTTTGAAAGCTATACAAGGAGTCGATTATATCGTAATAGATACAGAGGACAAAAATAATTTTATAAAAATCAATTATACCTTAGAAATTGCAAAACAACTTGAGGCAGACTACCTCTACCTTGAAGATCTTAAAGCAAGGCACTTAACAAAGATTGTGCAAAGAAAAACTAAAGAACTATGAGAAAAAGATGAAAATGGATTTAAGTGATAAACAAAAACTCATTTGTATTGCCTTTTCAGTGCTTTTGCACTCCTTTGTTTTAGCTCTCACCCTCTCCAATGTTTCTCTAAAAAATTCTAACGAGGTTAAGATATTTATTTTGGATGATGCGCCTGTCGCAAAGTTTGAGACATTCTCAGGAAACCCAAAGAGCAAGAAAAATCAAAAAGAAAAAACAAAGATAGACGGAAGAGAAATTATAAAAGACATTCCAAAAGAAATGCCAAGAGAGTTGCCAAAAGAAATAGATAAAGAGCCCCAAGGGGCTGAGAAGGCCTCCAATGCAGCAAAGGTAATAAAAGAAACTGATAAAGGAGAGCTAAGCGAAGAAAAAGTACCTTCATTGGGAAAAGCTAATGAAGTAACTCCTTCTAAAGGAGAAAGTTTATTTCTCTCTAAAACTCAATCTTCCTCAGGAGCTTTCCCAGGGACTTCTTTAAAGGCTTCTCCAGGGGCTTTTTCAGGTGATGAAAAGGGGACTTCCAAAATGTTAGAGAATGTAATTTTTGGCTCTGAGCATGCTCCAAGGTTTTTACACAAAGAATTCCCCAAATATCCTTTTATTGCCCGTAGACTTGGAAAAGAGGGAAAAGTTGTGCTTAGACTCACAATAGATGAAAAGGGTAAACTTACAGAAATTGAGGTATTAGAGGGTGCTGGATATGGATTTACTGAGGCTGCTATTGAAGCAGTAAAAAAATCAACCTTTTTACCAGCTTATATCAATGGTACTCCAGTAAAAGCAAAAGCTATTTTGACTATAAATTTTGTCTTACGAAAGGAATAATCTAACCCCAGGAAAACCACCATTAATTATCTCTTTTGCTCCTACCATTTAGAACCTTCCCTTATATCAACTCCTACCCACAATATATTGACAAAAAAAATTTTGGGTGTTACTAATATAAAATTAGTATTATAAATTGTTCTTATTTAGAACAAAGTGCTATGAGGGAATTTTTTTAAAAGGGGTCAACTAAAGTGGATATTTTAAGTTGTAATTTGAAATAAAAGGGAGGAAAATATGAGGCAATTTTTGTGGGTTTTAATTTTTCTGTTAATTCCATCATTTATCATAGCAGGGGATATTTCCCTACCTCAAGACCTCAAAGCAAGGGCATTTGTGATGAAGTCAGAAAGAGATGGTTTATGGGAAAAGACCTTGATTGTGCAATTTCAGGAAAGAAGGCGTGTTCTTTCAACAAACGATGGCTTTGTTGATGCAATAGCTGTAGTCAATCACTCAGCCCATCCTGAGCTTTGGAAAAAAGTTTGTCGGGAAATGAAGACAGGGCATGAGGTTGGCGGAAGGGTCTATTTGAAAAAAATTAAAAACAAAATTGCTGAAAGTCTCGAAGTTAAAAGTGAGGACATTGCACTGGTGGCAACTGCTGCCGATATGGATAATCTTGCAGTGGTAACAAAGACGTACAAGCCTTTCCTTGTTACGGCACTTGTAACTGCAGGTGCAAAGACAAATGCCTTGCGGACAGGTCTTGACGAAGGCACACATATTGAGGGTGAAGTGCCGAAAGGGACGGTGAATATTATCATCCTCACAAATGCTAAGCTTACGGACGGCGCTGCTGCTCGGGCAATAGTTACAGCAACAGAGGCAAAAACAGCAGCTTTTGAGGATTTAAAGGTCCCCAGCAGCTACACAAAAGATGTTCAAGCAACAGGCACAGGAACAGACAGTGTAATTGTTGTATCAGGCACAACAGGACCAAGAGTTACATACACAGGAGGACATAGCAAGATTGGCGAATTGATTGGTAAGGCAGTTTATGAGGCCGTAGTTGAGGCATTGGGAAAGCAGGATGGATTTGGAAAAAAATAATACTCAGTTAGGGGGGTGGGAGCTATGAGTAAAATAATTGGTTTAGTTTTAGCATTTTTTATGTTTTTAGGGCAGGTATTATATGCACATGATGCTTGGATGGTTGAAAAGGATGGAAAGATTTCTATTCTCTGGGGGCATGGGTTAAGCAAGCTTGACCCTTATAACCCTGATTGGCTTAAAAGTGTGACAGCTATTAATGCAGAGGGGAAGGCTATTGAAATAAAGGTAGTCAAACAGAAAGATAGTGTCACTTTAATACCTCAAGGTGAGGTTGCTATAGTTGCAGTAACCTTTGATCCAGGATACAGGGTTAGGACTACAGAGGGGACTAAGAGACTAACTAAAAGGGAAGCTCTGGGAAAATATAGAATTATAAAGGCCTTTCGAGCAAACAAGTATTCCAAGGCTATATTTAGGTCTACACCTTTATACTCCGAACCCCTTGGATTAAAAATGGAGATAATTCCCCTAAAGGATCCTTTGGCACTTAAGATTGGAGAGCCTTTACCTATAAAGATATTATATGAAGGTAAGCCTCTTGAGGGGGCAGAAATACATGCAGGCTGCGTTGATAGTGACTTAAAAAGTTATTCTTCTTCAAACATGGAGGGTATAACTTATGTTACTATAGATAGAATTTGTCATTATGTAATCAGAGCTGGCTATGATTTTCCCCTTAAAGATGATCCTGATGCTGATGTTTTATATGCAACTTCTTATTTGTCTTTTGAATTGAAATAGGCAAAGTGTGCCATGGGGGCGACTTTAAGATGTTAGGTAAGAAAAATAAACTCAAGATCAAAAAGTATGGGGAGGGGTAAATATGTTTCAAAAAATAATAATTTTTGGGTTAGCATTGTTCTGGATTTTACTCCACTCCTTTGGTTTTGCAAAAGTGACCATAATCGACGAAGTTGAAGTAGTAGGAGAAGCCATTGTTGTAGACAAAAGTAATATTTCAATCAAAAGCGAGGCACTTCCTTCTTCTGTGCAAGTGATAACCAAAGAGGATTTAGAAAAGATGCCCATTAGACACTATCTGGATATATTTAGAAGAGTGCCTGGCATGGTTCCGAGTCACTATGGACAGGGTGATATCGCCGATGGACTTGGTATGAGGGGGTATAGGGGCTCACATGGAAGCGAAGTTGCCATATTTATTGACGGCGTTCCTATAAATACGCCGCATCACAGCCATTCACACGGTTTTGCTGACATTGGCTGGCTTGTGCCTGAGATGATTGAACGGGTAGAGGTAATAAAGGGACCTTTTTCAGCTCTATATGGAAACTTTGCACTCGGAGGTGTTATTAATATTATTACCAAAAAGTCTGATAAGTCACCTACTATTGGAGCAGAGACAGGCAGCTATGAATCCTTCAGAGGAGTTATAACTATCTCGGATACAGAATGGAAACCAACTCCGTTTCTTGTTTACGAGGCATTCACAAAAGATGGTTATAGAGAGAACTCTGA
>JBKBMM010000066.1:0-5615 GCA_046295835.1 Caldimicrobium sp. | reverse complement strand
ACATTCCTTATAAAGATTAAATCCTAAATTTTTCCGGACTGCATAAACATTTTTATGAAAAACAAGACTATCTGGTCTTGAAAAATAAATAAATTCAAATATACAATGACTTAAGGGATAGTTTTCCTCTTTAAAAGGGAAAAAGGATTGCAAACCCTTTTCATCAATAATTATTATTTCGCCTGGATTCACATCCCTTAAATATTCTACTCCAAGTAAATCAAAGGCACAGGTCTCTGAAGCAAGAGCATAACCACCATTAATCATACCCAAAGCCAAAGGTCTAAAACCCCAAGGATCTCTAAAGGCTACCAAAGTATTCTCCCAAAGAAGTATTACAGAATATGCACCCTTTATTTCTTTCATGGCTTCAGTTATTGCATAAAGTAGACCAGCTTTCAAATTTTTTACTATGAGATGTACTATCACCTCACTATCAAGGGTAGTTTGAAAGATATGTCCCTTATCTTCAAGCTTACATCTCAAAGCATGGGCATTAATGAGATTTCCATTATGAGCAAGTGCTAAGGTCTTTTTAGCATACTTTACACAAAAGGGTTGAACATTTTGCAAGACAGAAGAACCTGTAGTAGAATATCTTACATGGCCAATAGCAATCTCTCCAGAAAGTTCTTGGAGAATTTTCTCATTAAAGACCTCACTTACCAATCCTAAATTTTTATATTCTCTTATTTTTTGTCCATCAAAGACAGCAATGCCTGCACCTTCTTGACCTCTATGTTGTAAGGCATATAAACCATAAAAGACATATTTAGCTGCTTCAGGGACTCCATAAATTCCCACAATTCCACACATTTTCTTCCTCCATCTTTTTAAACCCCGCCCACAGTTAGTTCTGGAATCCTTAAAGTAGGTTGTCCGTCTGAAACAGGTACTCCTTGTCCATCTTTTCCACAAGTTCCCGCCTCAAAATGCAAATCTGAAGATACCATATCAATACTCTCAAGGACCTTTGGGCCATTTCCCACCAAGGTTGCACCTTTAATAGGATAGGCAATCTCGCCTCTATCTATATAATATCCTTCTACCACTTCAAAAACAAAATCCCCTGTTAAGGGATTTACTTCTCCACCGCCCATTTTCTTTACAAGAATGCCCTCCTTGATAGAATTAATTATATCTTCAACTTTATCCTCACCAGGTGCAATAAAGGTATTTGACATACGAGGAATGGGAAGATGCCTAAAATCTTCCCTTCTTCCATGCCCATTTGAAGTCTTATTATACTTTAATGCACTATATCTGTCATAAAGAAAATTCTTAAGAATTCCCTTCTCAATTAAAACTACCCTTTCTCCAGGAACTCCTTCATCATCCATAGCATAAGAGCCATAAAGATTAGGAATTGTGGGATCATCTATTACAGTAATTAAAGGGCTTGCTACTTTTTCCCCTCTTTTTTCTGAATAGATAGATAGACCTTCTTCTGCATGATCTGCCTCAAGCCCATGCCCAACTGCTTCGTGAATCATAGTTCCACCTGCTTCTCCTGACAAAACAACTGGCATAACTCCTGCCTTAACCTTTCTGGCAGAAAGCATAAGAAGGGCTAAATTAGCTGCTCTCTGAGAAAGAAAGTAAATATTAGGATCTATTTTTATTGCCTCTTCTAAAGACAAAGTAAAACCCCTTGCCTCATAACCTCGCTGAAGATTCCCCTCCCTTTCTGCCACAACCATAGCCACCACTCTAACATATCTTCTCTCAGTCTCCTTAAACTCCCCATCAGAAGTTAATATAAAAGAATATCTTCTCCTTTCAGAAACTCCTAAACGATAATGTTTTATCTCCGAAAATTTGGGAATTTTCTTCTCAAGCTCCTTTAAAAAAGCATAGTACCTTTCCACAGAAAAAGGAAGTTCTTTCCTTTTTAAAGATTCCCTTAAAGCTACAGAAAACTCATTAAAAAGATCTTTTTTACAAAAAGACGAGGCCTTTTCATTAAGAAAGGAAGAAAAGTTATGGGTTGTATAGGTAAATAAGTTTTTAAAATTAGATAAAATTTCCCTGTATGAGAGGCCTGTTTCAAAGCCTGATGAGACTTCTTCTACACCGCTTGGCTCAAGCACCATCCTAAAAAAAGAATTTTTTTCAAAATATAGATCCCTATAAAGGACTCCTTCTTTCATACCCCTTTATTTTAATCTACTTAGAAATTTTTTAAACTCAACCTTACTAAGGAGGCCTCTTCTTCCATAATCTCTTAAACTTATACTGGCCATATATAAACCCAAACTTAAAGCTTTGTCTAAGGGTAATCCTAAAAGAAGTCCCGCTAAGACTCCTGCATTAAAATAATCTCCTGCCCCTGTGTTATCCACTATTTCTTTGGGAATAAAAACAGAGCTTTTGATAACTACATTTTTAGTGTATACCTCAGCACCTTCTTTTCCCTTTTTAAGAAAAAGGGCCTCTACTCCCTTACACCAAAGAGTTTCTTTTAAAAAACCGCTTTGAGAAAACTCTCTTGCTGTGAGAAATAAATACTTAGTCTTTTCTAAAAAGGGTTCCAAGAAATCTTTGCCAAGACTTGCATAGATCTCACCAGGATCAAAGGAGATTTTAGAGGGGAGATGCTGAAGAAGCCTTCTTTGATAGTTTTGCCCTGAGCTACTTGCAAAGGATGAAAAATGATAAAGGGCTGATGAATATAAAGGTTCTTTTTCAAAAGCAAGGAAGTTTTCTGCCGTACCAGGACTAACAAAAATGGTTCTATCTTTGTGTTTATCTAAAAGAATTAGGGCTAAGCTGGTTGTCCCTCCCTTCTTTATATATTGGGTATCAACTCCTACCTCTTTTAGCTCCTCAATTACCTTTTCTCCAAATTCATCTCTTCCCACAGCTCCAAAAAAAAGGGTCTTAAACCCAAGTTTTGCTAAGCTATATATAGTATTAGCAGAAGAACCTCCACCTCCTTCAAACACTAATTTGGCTTTCTTTTTTAACTCCTCATAAATCTCAAAAAATTTTCCCCTTTCTATAACATATTCTCTTCCTGCATAAGCCCTTATCTCCCCAAATTTTAAATCTTCTATCTTCTCTACTTCAAAAAAAATATCCCAATTTAAAGCCCCACAACCTATAATTAAAACTTTCATAAAACCTATAATAGCACAACTCTTTATTTAAAAAATGTCACCTTCTCTAAAGTTGGTCTAATTTCATAAGCACTTTAAAAATGCCTTGACTATCTCTTAGGTCTATATAAACTCTAAAAAGAAAAAAACACTACCCAGCAAGATGACGCCCCTTCTTTTCTATTATCCAAAAGAAAACCGCTATAGTATAAATGCCCTTTTGGGGGTTATCGAGAAATTTTCAGAATTCTATAATATATCCTTTCCGCTTTATTTCTTTAAAAACTCTGAAGAGCTAAAAAAAGGGTTAAGAGAGATCACCACTCTCTATCAAGAGGCTCTATTATTCATTTCTTTTCTTACTCCTCAATTCTGGAAAATAAAAAAACTTTTCGAATTTCTTAGAGACTATAAAGCAAGGTGTATTCTTCTTGGTGGCGGCCCACATGTAACGGCCTTTCCTAAGAAATGTCTTGAGCTTGGTTTTGATTATGTTTTTATAGGAGAAGGTGAGGAAACTCTTTTTTCTTTTTTAAAACATTATTTTCTAAAAGGTGAAAAAAAACCACATCTCAAAGGATTGGGTTATAAGGAAAGATCTCAAATTCAGGGAAAGGCAAGGCCTGTTTCCTTAGATGAATTTCCGCCTTTCTCTTTAAAATATAATAAGATTGGCCCTATTGAGATCACAAGAGGATGTCCCTTTTTTTGTAAATACTGCCAAACCCCAAGACTTTTTGGAGCTAAAGTGAGACATAGATCAATAGAGAAGATTCTTTTTTATGCTGAGGCTCTTCTTAAAAAAGCTATACGCGATCTTCGCTTTATAACTCCCAATGCCTTTGCCTATGGATCCCCAGATGGAAAAACTTTAAACTTAGAGGCTCTAAATTTGCTCCTTTCAGAACTTCATAGGCTCACTCAAATTTATGGGGGAAGGATTTTTTTTGGAAGTTTCCCATCAGAGGTTAGACCAGAACATGTTAATGAAGAAACCATAAATTTAATTAAAAGTTATTGTGCTAATGATAATTTAGTTATAGGGGCTCAAACAGGTAGTGAAAGAATGTTAGAATATTTAGCAAGGGGTCATACAGTAGAGGATGTAAGAAGGGCAGTAAAACTTACCCTCAAGGCAGGTCTTAAAGCAAAAGTAGATTTCATCTTTGGTCTTCCTGGAGAGAGCGAAGATACTTTAAAAGAAACCCTTTCCTTCATGGAAGAATTAGCTCACCTTGGAGCAATTATTCATGCCCATACCTTCTTACCCCTTCCTCAAACCCCTTTCATGAAAAAAACCCCAGAAAAATTAACCCCAGAAATCCTTAAGTTTATAAAAAAATATTTACCCAAGGGTCAAATTTTTGGCGATTGGGAAAAACAAAGGTTTTTAGCAGAACAAATCTCAAAAGAGCTCTATAATCTCTCTTAGCTTATAAATTTATTACTTCTATTAGTTTTTGGATACTAAAGGGTTTGTAAAGAACTGCATTAAATTCAAACCCCTTTGCCTCTTCTTTAACCTCTTTTTCCGTATACCCAGTCATGAGTATAATTTTATAATCTTTCAAATTTATTCCAGCATCTTTTAGTCTCTTTAAGAAATAAACTCCTCCCTTTCCCATGGGGACAGTTAAATCCAGTAAAAGAATATGAAATGGTATTTTCTCCTCTAAGGCTCGTAAAAAGCCTTCATAGGCACTATCTCCCTCTTCAAAAAGAACTACTTCAAAACCTTGCTCAGAAAGGAACTCCCTCAAAAGCTCTCTTATTTCAGCCTCATCCTCAAGAATAAGAATCTTCTTTTTCTCTACAGGCTTTTCTTCAACTCTTTTTTCTCCTTCTTCTACCACCCTCTTTTTTAGCGTAGCTAAAGGTAATTTTATGATAAAAGTAGTTCCTTTCTTTACTTCACTTCTCACTAAAATTTCTCCTTTATAATTTTCAACTATTCTTTTTACTACAAATAATCCCAGGCCACTTCCATGAGGCTTAGTTGAAAAACCAGGTTCAAAGATCTTATCTAAATACTCTCTGGGTATGCCCTTACCGGTATCCTCAAATTCCAACACAGCTAAATCACCCTCTTTATATACCTTAATCCGTAATTCACCCACATTTTCCATTGCCTCCCTTGCATTTAACACAATATTAGAAACAAGAGATACTAAATGACTATGTTGCAAAGGAACAAAAAGATCGTAAGGTGAAAGCTCTAATTTAAGATTAATCTTTGTACCAGTTAAAAGAAAATTTACCCAATCTTTAATAAAAGAATTAATCTCAACAATCTCTTCCCTTTTTATCTCTCCCCTGGATAAGATAAAAAGCTCAAGTACTAAATGGGAAATTTTTTCAAAAACCTCTCTTACCTTCTGAATATAGGTCTTTTCTACTTCAAAAAAACCTTTAGATTTTTCCTCTAATATTTCTAAATAACCCTTGCCAATCATAAGTAAATTATTTAAATCATGGGCAAGCCCCCCTGCTATCTTTTCAATCACAAGTTCTTTTTGT
>JBKBMM010000065.1:0-5697 GCA_046295835.1 Caldimicrobium sp. | reverse complement strand
TGAATTATTATTCAAAGAAGAAATGACAAAGTTTCCTCCCTATTTGAAGGTAAAACATTTCATTTTTCATTATAAAGTAAAAGGCAATTGTGAAGGAGTTTTAAGTTTTATATCCACTATAAACTTTCATGTTATAAAGCGATTAAAAGACAATCTCTATGAAATTTATTTTCCTTTAAATATTTCTGAATTTTTGTATTATTCTAATCTTTGGGTAAAAAAGGAATATTTTTTACCAATTGAGATTGACACTATTCTAAATCAATTAAAAAGTTTATTGCCTGATTGTTTTGAAAGGATTTAGAGTTTGAAGGAGTTTAAAAATAAAATGAGGAGGAAAAAGAGATGGGGATGAATGTAACTCAAAAGATAATTTCCATGCATTTGGTTAAGGGCAAGATGATTCCTGGGGAAGAGATAGCTATAAAAATTGATCAAACTTTAACTCAAGATGCTACAGGGACTATGGCTTATTTAGAATTTGAAGCTATAGGTCTTGATAGAGTAAAAACAGAGCTTTCTGTTTCATATGTAGATCATAATTTGCTTCAGACAGATTTTAAAAATCCAGATGATCATCTTTTTTTGCAGACTGTAGCTATGCGTTATGGTATATGGTTTTCTAAGCCAGGGAATGGTATTTGCCATCAAGTGCATTTAGAAAGGTTTGCCAAACCTGGAAAAACGCTTCTTGGTTCTGATAGCCATACCCCTACTGCAGGCGGATGTGGGATGTTAGCCATAGGTGCTGGTGGTTTAGATGTTGCCATGGCTATGGCTGGAAAACCTTTTTATTTAAGAATGCCAAAAATAGTGGGAGTTTATCTTAAGGGTAAATTAAATCCTTGGGTCTCTGCAAGAGATGTAGCTCTTTACATGCTTTCTAAGTTAACAGTAAAAGGTGGACTTGGAAAAATTTTTGAATATTTTGGAGAAGGTGTAAAAACTCTTTCTGTGCCTGAAAGAGCTACTATTTGCAATCTCGGTACAGAAATGGGAGCAACTACAAGTATCTTTCCTTCAGATGAAATTACAAAAGTGTGGCTTTATGCTCAAGGAAGAATAAATGATTTTGTAGAGCTTCTTCCTGATGAAGAGGCAAGTTATGATGAAGTAATAGAAATTGATCTTTCTAAAATTGAGCCACTTTGTGCCTGCCCATCATCACCTGATAATGTAAAAAAAGTCTCTGAAGAAGCAGGAAAAAAAGTTTTTCAAGTCATTATAGGTTCCTGTGCCAATTCAAGTTTAAAAGATTTACTTGTTGTGGCAAAAGTTCTTGAAAAATATAAAGTTCATCCCTTAGTGAGTTGTGAGATAAATCCTGGCTCCCTTCAAGTTTTGGAAAATTTAACGGTCCTTTCAGGTTTTAAGAGTTTATTAGAAGGTGGAGTAAGGATACACCAATCAGGATGCCTTGGTTGTATTGGAATGGGACAGGCACCTCCCACAAATGCCATATCTCTTAGGACTTTTACAAGAAACTTTCCTGGGAGATCTGGTACTAATCCAGATTATGTATATTTAGTTTCTCCAGAGACAGCAATAGCAAGTGCTATAAAGGGAGTTATCACTGATCCAAGAGAACTGGGAGAATACCCAGAAATTACTCTCCCTGAAAAATTCGTAATAAATGATACACTTCTTATACCGCCTCTTACAGAAGAGGAAGCCAGAAAGGTAGAGATTATTAGAGGACCTAATATTGCTCCCCTTCCTTCTTTTGATCCTTTGCCCGAAGATTTAGAGGGAGTTTTTCTTTTGAAGGTGGGAGATAATATTACCACTGATCATATAATGCCAGCTGGTGCTAAAATTCTACCTCTAAGAAGTAACCTCCCTGCTATAAGTCAATATGTTTATAGTAATCTGTATAGTGACTTTGCTAAGGAGGCTTTGAGTATCAAAGAAAAGGGTTTGTTTATAGGCATAGTAGGTGGAGAAAATTATGGCCAGGGCTCAAGCAGAGAACACGCAGCCTTAGCCCCCAGATACTTAGGTGTAAGAATTAAATTAGCTAAATCCTTTGCTCGAATCCATAGGAGTAATTTAATCAATTTTGGCATTCTGCCTCTTCTTTTTGAAAACCCTAATGACTATGAAAAATTAGAAAAAGGAGATCTCTTTAGAATAAAAGGGATTAGAGAGGCTCTTTTAAGGGAAAATAAAAGAATTAAAATGGAAATTGAAGGTAAGGGTGAGATTTGGTTGAAGGCTGAGTTTACTGAAAGAGAAAGAGATTGCCTTTTAGCAGGATCTCTTTTAAATTTAGCTAAAGAGTAAAACCATGAAATCCTCTAAACTTTCTAATTTAATTTTGATTTTAATTATTTTAGGATCCCTTCTTTTAGGGGTTGCAAGGTGTAGAGGAAATGATTTTAGTAACAGTACTGAAGAGAAAACCTCTTGTTTAAATGAACTTTCAGAAGAGGTTAAGCCCTATGCCCAAAATTTAATAGAGAGGGTAAAAGGGGATTTAAAGGATAAAGTGCCAAAAGATTATATTTTTGCGCTCTTTTGTAGAGAGGAGCTTTACTTTACTCCAGTAGTTATGATAAGAAGTTTGACATGGAAGGAGGCTAAGCTCCCCTATCATCAATTTTTAGAAGAAAATCGAATTTTACGGGCACGAGAGTTTATGGAAAATAATAAAGAGCTTCTTGATAAAATTGAAGAAGTCTTCGGGGTGGAGAAGGAGGTAATTGTTGCCATTTTTCTTGTAGAGACAGATCTTGGAAGAAAAACTGGAAATTTTCCTGTTTTTAATACCTTTTTTAGCCTTGCTTTGACAGGAGAGGAGAACCTTTTTAAAAATTTTATAGAAAATTCAACTGAAATTGATTTTTCCGATGAAAGGGTTAGAGCTCGCTGGAAGCGCAGAGCTGAATGGGCTTATAAAGAACTCTTATATTTTATTGAAATAAGCTATAAAAATAAGTGGGATCCCTTTTCTATTAAGGGTTCCATATTTGGTGCCTTTGGCTATCCACAGTTTGTACCAAAGAGCTATCTTATTTATGGTTATGATTGGGATGGCGATGGAAAAGTTGATCTCTTTTCTCTCCCAGATGCCCTGGCAAGTATTGCTAATTACCTTAAATCAGAGGGGTATAAAAAAGAGGGAGATAGAGAACACAAAAAAAGAATTATAATGAAATACAATATAAGTGAACCCTATGCAGAAACTATCCTAAATATATCAGAAATTTTAAAAAAAAATCCATAAATTTTAGAAAATGTCACAAGAAGAGACTGAAAAAAGACTTAAAGCGCTTCAAAGCAAACTTAAGGAGAGAGGACTAAAGGGGGCTATCCTCTTTTCCCCTATTAATATCTTTTATTTTACAGGTTTTTTTGTTAAAGGTTTTCTCTTTGTTTCTGAAAGAGAAGTGTCTTTAAATGTGAGAAGACCTTATAATTTAGTAAAGGAGAGATTGCCTTTTCCAGTTTTACCCATTGAGTCCTTAAAAAAACTTCCTGAGATGCTTAAGATAAAAGCTTTTAAAAGGGTGGGTATAGATTTTAGAGCCTTTAACTATGAAGAAGGGAAAAGATTTGAAACCCTTCTTTCTGATTTTGAACTTATAAATATAGATGATTTAGTTTGGGATTTAAGAATGATAAAAAGCAAATATGAAATAAATTGTCATAAGCAGGCTTCTCGAAAATTAAAGCAGGCCTTGAAAGAGAGTTTAAAATTATTTAGGCCGGCGATGAGGGAGATTGAGGCAAGCGCAATAATAGAGAAGGCATTAAGGGAATTAGGACATCCTGGTTATACCCGTTCTTTTAATAATTTTGAGTTGACTTATGGATATCTAATTTCTGGAAAAGAGGGGCTTTTTGTTTTGCCCTTTACAACAGGAGAGGGTGGGAAAGGGGTTGAAGGATTTTCTGGTGGTGCAAGCTTTAAAAGATTAAAAAAGGGAGAACCTATTTTAATAGATTTTAGTGGATTTTACAGGGGATATTATGTGGATCAGACGAGGATGGCAAGCTTTGGAAGATGTAAGTCAGCTGAGCCCTTTTTTAGAGCCTCTTTAGAAATTTTAACCACTTTAGAAAAGAAAGCAAAACCAGGCATGTTAGCAGAGGAGCTTTATTTTATTGCCACTGCTATAGCAGAAAAATATGGGTTTCAAGAATACTTTATGAGGCATGGAGAGAAAATGACCTTCATAGGACATGGTGTTGGGCTTGAAATAGATGAACCTCCGGTTTTAGCTATAAAGAATAAGAGGTCTATAGAGGAAAATATGGTGATTGCCCTTGAGCCAAAATTTCATGTTCCAGGACTTGGAGTTGTAGGCTTAGAAGATACTTTTTTAGTTACAAAAGCTGGACTTAAAAGGATAACTAATTTTCCCCGAGATTGGCTTTATTTAAAAGAAAACTGAGGTAATGAAATAAATTTAGGAGGATAAATATGAAAAAGAAAAAAAAATTGCATACGAAATTTATCTTTATTACAGGAGGGGTTTTGTCCTCTTTAGGAAAGGGATTGGCAGCAGCTTCTATTGGAGCGCTTTTAGAGGCAAGGGGTTTAAGAGTGACCTTTCAAAAGCTTGATCCCTATATTAATGTGGATCCAGGTACTATGAATCCTTTTCAACATGGAGAGGTTTATGTAACTGAGGATGGAGCAGAAACAGATCTTGATCTCGGACATTATGAGCGCTTTACCTCTGCTCAAATGACAGCCAAAAATAATTATACTTCAGGAAAAATTTATTATTCCGTTATTACCAAAGAGAGAAAGGGAATCTATTTGGGAGGAACTGTTCAAATTATTCCTCATGTAACTGATGAGATTAAATCTGTTATTCTTGAGCTTGCTGGTAAAGAGGTAGATGTAGCCATTGTTGAGATTGGAGGAACAGTAGGGGATATAGAGAGTTTACCCTTTCTTGAAGCTATAAGACAACTGGGCTATGATTTAGGCAAAGAAAATGCTTTATATATACATCTTACCTATGTGCCATATATAAAAACAGCCGGAGAACTAAAGACAAAACCAACTCAACACAGTGTAAAGGAACTTAGAGCCATTGGAATCCAGCCAGATATTATACTTTGCAGGACAGATCGATTTTTACCTGCAGATATAAAAAGAAAGATAGCGCTATTTTGCAATGTAGAAGAAGATGCTGTTATAACTGCAAAGGATGTGGATTGCATTTATGAGATTCCTCTTATTTTTCATCAAGAGGGTTTAGATGAAAAGATTGTGGAAAAGCTCAATATTTGGACAAGAGAGCCAGATCTTACACCTTGGCAGGAGTTAGTGAGAAGATATAAAAATCCTAAAGAGGAGGTAACTATTGCTATTGTGGGAAAATATGTGAATTTGAAAGATTCATATAAATCACTAAATGAGGCTTTGGTGCATGGAGGATTGGCTAATAGTTTATCAGTTAATTTGAGATATATTTCCTCGGATGAGCTAACCGTTGATAATTTGGAGGAAGTCTTTCACGGCATAGATGGAATTCTTGTGCCAGGAGGATTTGGAATAAGAGGGATTGAAGGAAAAATTTTTGCTATAAAATATGCAAGAGAAAATAAAATACCTTTTCTTGGTATTTGTCTTGGGATGCAGCTTGCGGTAGTTGAATTTGCCCGTAATGTGCTTGGTTGGAAAGAGGCTCATTCTACGGAGTTTAATCCACAAACTCCATATCCGGTAATTTATCTTAT
>JBKBMM010000064.1:0-5790 GCA_046295835.1 Caldimicrobium sp. | reverse complement strand
ACAACCCAAAACCATATCCTGGGTGGGATAGACTACAGGAATACCGTTGGCTGGAAGGAGAATATTATTGGTTGAAAGGATAAGCACGCGGCTTTCAATTTGAGCCTCCACTGAAAGAGGCACATGAACTGCCATCTGGTCTCCATCAAAATCGGCATTATAAGCCACGCACACTAATGGATGAAGCTGAATAGCTTTGGTATCAATAAGTACAGGCTCAAAGGCTTGTATACCTAATCTATGAAGGGTGGGAGCTCTGTTAAGCATAACAGGATACTCTTTCACAATCTCCTCTAAGGCATCCCAAACTACCATATGCTCTTCTTCTACTAACTTTTTTGCAGTTTTGATATTGGTAGCATAACCATGCCTTTCTAACCATCCGTAAATATAGGGTTTAAAAAGCTCTAAAGCCATCTTTTTAGGAAGACCGCATTGATGCATCTTTAACTCAGGACCAGCCACTATCACAGATCTACCTGAATAATCAACTCTCTTCCCCAAAAGATTTTGTCTAAATCTTCCCTGCTTGCCTTTCAGTACATCAGATAAACTCTTAAGAGGTCTCCTGTTTGCTCCAGTAACTGGTCTTCCCCGTCTCCCATTGTCAAAAAGGGCATCTACTGCCTCTTGAAGCATTCTCTTCTCATTCTTAAGAATAATCTCTGGGGCATCAAGATCTATAAGCTTTTTTAATCTTACATTTCTGTTAATAACTCTTCTATATAGATCATTCAAGTCAGAAGTAGCAAATCTGCCTCCCTCTAATGGCACAAGTGGTCTTAACTCTGGAGGTATTACTGGAATTACCTGAAGAATCATCCACTCTGGCTTATTCCCAGACTCAAGAAAATGCCTAATAAGCTGAAGCCTTTTTCCCAGTTTTTTTCTTCTTGATTCACTGGAAGTTGTCTGCATTTCTATGGTGATTTCTTTAGCAAGTTTCTCTAAATCCAGTCTCTTTAATAGTTCAGCAATTGCCTCTGCTCCAGTCCCAAGCTTAATCTTTTCAGCAAAGGTCTCTGTGAGATAGTAATATTTCTCCTCATTTACTATTGTCCCAACAGGATAATCCTCTAATTGACTCTCAATCACTACATATTTTTCTAAATAAAGAATAGATTCAACCTCTTTCAAGGTCAAATCTAAAAGAAGACCAATCTTTGAGGGAATACTTCTTAAATACCATATATGAGCAACAGGTGAGGCAAGTTCAATGTGCCCCATTCTCTCACGTCTAACCTTACTTTGAATAACTTCAACCCCACATTTTTCACAAATAACCCCTCTGTGTTTCATACCTTTATATTTACCGCAAAGGCATTCATAATCCTTAATAGGACCAAAAATTTTCGCACAAAACAACCCATCTCTTTCAGGTTTTAAAGTTCTATAATTTATAGTCTCGGGCTTTTTTACCTCTCCATAACTCCATTCCCTAATCTTTTCAGGGCTTGCCAATCCAATTTTAACAGCCTTAATTTTTATAGCATCTTTGGGTTTTTCTAAAATACTTAATAAATCCTTCATAAATATCCCCCTTTCAAAAGGTTTATTCTTCTATTAACTCTATGTCTAAGGCTAAGCCTTGTAATTCCTTGGTTAACACCTTAAAGCTCTCTGGCAAGCCTGCTTCTAAAAAGTTCTTACCTTTGATGAGCTTTTCATACATACGAGTTCTTCCTTCTACATCATCACTTTTCACAGTTAAAAATTCTTGTAAGGTATAGGCTGCACCATAGGCTTCAATAGCCCACACCTCCATCTCACCCAATCTCTGACCACCAAATTGGGATTTTCCACCCAAAGGCTGTTGAGTAATAAGAGAATATGGACCAATAGAGCGGGCATGAATTTTATCATCAACTAAATGATGTAACTTAAGCATATGCATGTATCCTACCGTTATCCTTTCCATAAAAGGCTCACCTGTCATACCATTATAAAGAACCGTAGTACCGCTTTCATCTAATCCTGCTAATCTTAGCCATTTTTTGATTTCCTCCTCCTTTGCCCCAGAAAATACAGGAGTAGCTACAGGGATTCCTCCTTCAAAGGCTTTAGCTAACTCTATAATCTCCTCATCACTTTTGCCTTCAATAAATTGGGCATACTCCTCCTCATTGAAAATCTCTTTTAGCATTGCCTTTACTGATTCTACCTGATATTCTTGAGCAAGTCTGGCTAATTTCGCCCCCAACTCCTTACAAGCCCAGCCTAAATGAGTCTCAAGTAATTGCCCGATATTCATACGAGAAGGAACTCCAAGGGGAGAAAGAATCATATCTACTGGTCTTCCATCGGGTAAAAAGGGCATGTCCTCTATAGGCACAATTTTAGAAACAACTCCCTTGTTACCATGTCGTCCAGCCATTTTATCCCCTGGTTGAAGTTTTCTTTTCATAGCCACATAAACCTTGACAATCTTTAAAACCCCAGGAGGTAACTCCTCTCCCTTCTTAATCTTATTTATCTTACCCTCATATTCCTCAATAATTTCTTTTTTCTTCTTTTCAAAACTTCTCAAGAGTTCCTGAACAATAGCCTTCTTCTCTGAAGGGACTACATCTTTTAACTTGTTCAAAAGGGCTGAAGGTAACTTTAATAAAGTATCCTTGGTAATTGCTTCTCCTTTCTTTAAAAAGACCTCACCTTCCCATTCTAAATTTTCTTTAACTGCTACCCCATCCAAAACTTGTGACAACTTATAAATTAAACTTCTTTTAATAACTTCTAAAATATCTGCCTGTGTTTTTAAAAGTTTTGCTATTGCCTCATCTTCTTTGGCCTTAGCTCGGCTATCCTTTTCTAAACCCTTTCTTGTTAGGACCTTAGTATCTATGACAATTCCTTCAATGCCAGCAGGAACCCTTAAGGAGGTGTCTTTTACATCTCTTGCCTTTTCACCAAAAATGGCTCTCAAAAGTTTTTCCTCTGGTGTAAGAGTAGCTTCACCTTTAGGAGTTACCTTACCCACTAAAATATCCCCAGGACGAACATAACTTCCAATCTTTACTATTCCACTTTCATCTAAGTGCTGGAGAGCCTCTTCACCAATGTTGGGAAGATCTCTTGTAATTTCCTCTTTACCAAGCTTTGTCTCTCGAGCAACACATTCAAATTCCTCAATATGTATAGAAGTAAAAAGGTCATCCTTAACCAATCTTTCAGAAATAATAATAGAGTCCTCAAAGTTATAACCTAACCATGGCATAAAGGCAACTAACACATCCTTACCCAAAGCAAGCTCTCCTTTATCCATTGAAGGACCATCCGCCAAGATATCCCCTTTTCTAACCCTCTGCCCTGGTTTTACTATAGGCTTTTGGGTAAAGGTGGTATTCTGATTAGACTTTTTCCATTTGATTAAATCATAAATTTTAACCTCTGGGAAACCATCTTTTTCTTGCTCATAACTAACTACTATCCTCTGACTATCTACATATTCTACCACCCCATCTCCTTCAGCCATAAGTAATAATCCTGTATATTTTGGAACTTCCTTTTCCATTCCAGACCCTACTAAAGGTGCCTGTGTACGAATAAGCGGCACAGCTTGGCGCTGCATATTTGAGCCCATTAAAGCACGGTTAGCATCATCATGCTCTAAGAAAGGAATAAGAGATGTAGAGACACTTACCATTTGAGCTGGCACTAAATCAACAAAATCAACCTCCTCTTTTTTGGCTAATATAAAATCCCCATTTTTTCTTGCGGGAACTATCTCATCTAATATATTACCCTCTTTATCTATACGAATAGTTGATTGTGCTATCACTAAATCCTTTTCCTCAGCTGCATTCATGTAAACCACCTGTGAGGTAACCTTTCCGTTCTTTACAAGTCTATATGGAGCTTCTAAAAAGCCATAAGGATTTGTCTTAGCAAAAGTTGTTGGGGAAACAATGAGTCCAATATTGGGCCCCTCTGGGGTTTCAATAGGACAAATTCTTCCATAATGACTGGGATGAACATCTCTTACCTCAAAACCTGCTCTTTCTCTGGTAAGCCCACCAGGACCTAATGCGGAAAGCCTTCTAATATGAGTAAGCATAGAAAGTACATTGGTCTGATCCATAAATTGAGATAACTGGCCTTGGGCAAAAAACTCCTTAACTGCAGACATAACCGGCTTGCTATTGATTAAATCTCCAGGGGTTAAATTCTCAATTTCTTCCAATTGAAGTTTTTCCTTCACTATTCGTTCCATCCTCATTAAACCAATCAAAAACTGATTTTCCACTAACTCTCCCACTGGTCTAACCCTTCTATTGGATAAACTATCAATATCATCTCCCTCTTCCTCTTTTTCTCTCATCCTGATAAGTTCTTTCATAATGGCAATTACATCATCTAAAGTTAAAGTTCTATGTGTTATAGGTATTTCTAAACCAAGACGTAAATTCATTTTATATCTACCAATCTCAGATAAATCAAAGGTCTGCAAATCAAAGAAAAGAGAGTTAAAATAAGCTGAGGCAACCTCTAAGGTGGCAGGACTTGTAGGTCTCATCTTTTTATAAATTTCGATGAGAGCCTCTTCCTTAGATGAAATCTTATCTGCTTTGAGAGAATCTCTTAAAGCTAAAGAATATCTCTGAAAATCTGTAAAAATTACTGTTATCTCTTTAAATCCCCTTTCTCTTAGTACTTTTAGTATCTCAGGAGTAATTTCAGTATTTATGGGTAACAATACCTCACCTGTTTCTGTATCTACTATTTCTTTAACACTTATCTTACCTAAAATAAGAGAATCCTCTCCTACAATCCTCGTAATACCAAGTTCTTTAAGCTTTCTCACCACACCGGAACTAATTACCTTTCCCTTTTTAACTAAAACTTCTCCTGTCTCAGGATGAACATAATCTGTCTCTGCCTTTCTACCTACTAATAAGTCAAAATTAAGCTCTTTCTCCACACCCTCAGGTAATAAGTAGTATTTTTCCACTGGATAAAAAAGATTTAAGATAGCTTCCTCACTAAGACCCATAGCCCTTAGAAATACAGTTGCAGAGATATTCTTCCTTTTATCAATCCTTACAAAAAACCTTCCTTTGTAATCATAAATAAAATCTATCCAAGACCCCTTAACAGGAATAACTCTGGCAATATAGGTTAATCTCCCTGCCTTGGCATGAGTTTTTTCTTTCTCAAAGATAACTCCTGGTGATCTCTGTAACTGGCTCACAACGGTTCTTTCTGTTCCATTAATAATAAAACGCCCATCTTTTGTCATTAGAGGAATAGTGCCAAAATAAAGCTCTTGCTCCTTAATATCTCTTATGCTCTTTACTCCTGTATCTGGATCAACATCGTAGGTTACAAGTCTTACCCTAAGTTTCATAGGGGCTTCATAGGTCTGCCCCTTTTCCTTTGCTTCTTCTGGCTCAAGTTCCGGAGATAAAATCTTGTAATCTATATACTCTAAAACAGAACTTTCAGCATAATCTTTAATAGGGAAAATCAACTTTAAGGATCTATGAATGCCTACATCTTTTCTATTTTCAGGAGGTGTATCTGCCTGTAAAAAATTTTCATATGACTTTTTTGGAATTTCAAGTAGATTAGGTAAATTCATGATTAATTTTACTTTTCCAAAATTCTTTCTCACTTTTAAAGGCTCTTTTATCTTTGACATTCCTGACTTCCCTCCTTCTGATTATATAAATGACAATAAGGGCCCCACTTTAAGCTGAGGCCCTTTTTTAAAATTATTCTGATTAATTAAAATTGTCAAGATTACTTAATTTCTACTTTAGCGCCAACTTCTTCTAATTTCTTTTTGATTTC
>JBKBMM010000063.1:0-5888 GCA_046295835.1 Caldimicrobium sp. | reverse complement strand
AGAGAGGGTTTTTTCATAAATAATACCCATTTCTTTAGCTGCCAGTATGACAGTGGGAACATTTTCCTCAATTAAGGCTATAGGCCCATGCTTCATCTCACCTGCAGCATAACCTTCTGCATGAATATAAGCAATTTCTTTTAATTTTAAAGCTCCCTCTAAGGCAATGGGATAAAGAATGTTTCTTCCAAGATATAAAAAATCCTTAGACTGGTACCACTTTTGTGAAATAATTCTAATTTTTGGATAAATTGCCTTTATAAATTTATTTAATTTAATGGGGAGCTCCAAGAGTTTTTCAACTAAAACTTTTTCATCACTACTCTTATTGATAGATTTAAGATTGCTATTACTGAGATAGAGAGTTAGTAATAAGAACATAAGCACTTGTGTGGAAAATGCTTTGGTTGAGGCTACACTAATTTCAGGTCCTGCTTGAGTATAAAGAACTTGGTCACTTTCTCTTGTCATGGAACTACCTAATACATTACAGATGGCCAAGGTTTTAGCCCCTTTTTCTTTTGCTAATCTAAGACTTGCTAAGGTATCGGCTGTTTCTCCTGATTGGGACACACCAATAAAAAGCGTGTTAGAATTAAGTTGAGGATTACGGTATCTAAATTCTGAAGCAAGCTCCACTTCAATAGGTATATTCAAATACCTTTCTAAAAGATATTTACCCACCAAGCAAGCATGATAAGAGGTGCCACAAGCAACTAAATAGATTTTTTGAAAATTCTTGTCAAACCAGCTAAGAGAAAGACCATCACGGGTAAAATCAATTTCTTTTTTATCTAAATTAATTCTACCAAGTAAGGTATTTTGAATAGCCTGAGGCTGCTCAAAAATCTCTTTTAACATAAAATGAGCAAAACCACCCTTTTCTGCTTGAGAAAGATCCCATTTTACTTCAGTAATGCGAGGTGATTTTATTTTTCCTGCAAAGGTAAAAATTTCCACGGATTTATCTGTAAGAACAGCTATTTCTTGGTCTTCAAGGAAGATCACTTTTTTAGTAAAAGGCAAAAGAGCAGGAATATCTGAGGCTACAAAATTTTCTCCTTCACCTACTCCTATGACTAAGGGGCTTTGAAATCTTGCCACAAAAATTTTATTTGGCTCTTCAGAAGAAATTAAAGCTATGGCAAAGGCTCCCTTAAGCTCCTTTAGAGCCTCTAAAAAAGCGGTAGTTACCGGTAAACCCTTTTGCCAGTAATCTTCAATTAAATGAACTACCACTTCTGTATCTGTAGCTGAGACAAATTTATGTCCCTTTTGTAAAAGCCTTTCTTTTAACTGATAATAATTTTCTATAATTCCATTATGAACGATAGCAAACTTACCAGTGCAATCAAAATGAGGATGAGCATTTTCATCAGAGGGCTCACCATGAGTAGCCCAACGTGTATGCCCAAGCCCAGGAGATTTCACCCCTGAACCTTCCTTAGCAAAAAGTCTCTCTTCTAAATTATATACCCTACCCTTTACTTTAACTATTTCAATTTTAGTATCCCTAAAATATACCACTCCAGCAGAATCATAACCCCTATATTCAAGCCTTCTTAAACCTTCTAAAAGCACTGGCCAAAGAGCCCGTTTTCCAATATATCCAACAATGCCACACATAATTAATCTTCCTCCCCATCTTCTCTTTTAAGCTTCTCCAAATACTCTTCCCACTCCCAGGGAGATAAATACTTCTTCTTTGCATTGCAGTCCTTACAAGCAGGAACAATATTTTCTCGCGTAGAAGTGCCGCCTCTACTCAAAGGAATTCTATGATCCATGGTGAGTTCCTCTGGAGATACTTTTCTACCACAATAATAACATATCCCTCTCTCAATTTTTCTCCGCCACCATCGTGTCTTCTTTAAAGCCCTTGACTTAATTTTCTCCCTTTTAATATGCTCAGTTAGACTTAGTTTTTCTCTTTTAGACATAGTTTCATTTTAATTATAGATGAGATTTTTTCTATTACCTCCTCTAAACTAAGCTTAGTTGTATCAATAATTATGGCCTCCTTGGGTACCACCAAAGGGCTAACCTCTCTTTCACTATCTTTTTGATCCCTAATTAGCAAATTCTCCTTAATTTCATCTAAAGTTCTCTCTGGAAAATCCTTAGCCCTTCTCCTTGCTCTTTCCAAAAGATCCGCTGTCAAAAAAAACTTAAGCTTAGCCTCAGGGAACACAACACTACCCATATCTCTACCCTCAGTAATAATTCTTCTTCCTTTAACTAAGTCCCTCAAATAATTAGTTATCGCCTCTCTAATCAAAGGATGAGCAGAAATCTCTGAAACTGCTGCCTCAACCTCCTTAGACCTCAATTCCCCATGAAGTAACTTTCCCTCAAATATAATTTCTGTGCCATAAGGCGTGATTCTTGCTTCTATTTTTGATAATATTTCTTGTATTTTTTCTTTAAGTTCCTCATCTTTCGCTAATTTTTTTAAATTTATACCTTTTTCTTTAAAGGCAAAGGTAATTGTGCGGTATAAGGCACCAGATTCTAAAAGGGGAAGGTTAAATTTTTGAGCAAGCGCTTTAGCAACAGTGGTTTTACCTGAACCAGCTGGTCCATCTATGGTTATAACTAACTCATCCATTTATATTTCTACTGTATATCCATAAATTTCTATATTATTTTTTATTTCTTCTAAGGATAGGTCTTCATCCTTATCAAAGAGAACTTTACCTGTTTTTAGATCTATGGAAATATTTCTTGCTTTACCTGTGCTTAAAATAGCCTTTTCTACTCTTTTTACGCAATGTTCGCAGGTCATACCCTTAACAGTTATTTCTACTTTTTCCATTTAATCCTCCTTCTTTTTAACAAAAAGTGCACCTATTCTAACCTTGGTTTTATTTTCAATTATTCCTTGTACAGCCTTTTCTTCTAAAAATTCTAAAATTTCCCTTTCTTTTTTTAAAGAGATTTTATATCCCTTACTCTCTAATCTAAACTTAAGTTTTTTCCAAAATTTATCTACACTACTTTTTTTCTCAAAAAATCCTTCATAAAATTTAGCATCTCCAGGATTGCCCAGGGTATAAAAATAATTAAAAAGAATGAAAAATCCAGGTTGGGTATCCTTTATCTGTTTTCTAAAAAATCTTTTTTCTATCTCCTCATGAAGGAGATTTTTTCTAACTCCTGCCCATTGAACTGCAACAAAATACTTTTTAGCAACGGTATATAATCTTTTAACTTCCTTTAAATCTCTGAGTATAGGTGTCATGGAGACAAAAACAGTGTCAAATTTCTCTGAAGGATTGTATTTTCTCCAATCAGCTTTAATTAGGACTATATTATTTAAGTTTTCCCTTTCCACTTTTCTCTTTAAAATTTCAAGCATAGAGGAAGAAATATCTAAGGCATATACCAGAGAGACCTTTTTGGCAATTTTTACAGTGTAAGAACCTGTACCACAGGCTACATCAAAAAAGGTGTAATTTTTCTCTAAGGCACCTCTTCTTTCCATCTCCTCTATTATATCTTCTTGCATGGACCTATAGAAGGCATTTTGTTCCAGGTCATCATATTCTTCAGCTATTAGTTCCCAAAAATCTTTTTTTAGATAAGGAGCACTGTCACCTCTTCCTTGTTTAGAGAGGGCAACCCAAAAAGAGGGTTTCAAAAGATTAGAGAGCATGGACCTATTAGTTTTTAGTTGCAAGCTCTCTTTTGTAAACATGGTCAAGAATTCCATTTATAAATGCTGGAGACTCGTCTGTTCCATAAAGTTTTGCTAATTCCACCGCTTCATTAATACTTACAACGGGCGGAATATCAGGACGAAAGAAAAACTCATAAAGGGCTAAGCGTAATATATTTTTATCATTTATATTTAATCGTTCCAAGGGCCAATTTTTGGCATATCTTTTAATTATTTCATCAATAAATTCTTTATGGCTTAGTAAGCCCTTTAATAGGTCCTCTGCAAAGGAAAGTGCCTTTAATTCACTTACATTTAAGTAATTTTTATAGTTTTGTAAGGCCTCCTGTAGGTCAATTCCTGTTACTTCGATTTGGTACAATATTTGTAAGGCTATTTCTCTCCCCTTTCTTCTAAGCATATGCTAAATCATTTTATCTGCTATATAAACAGTTAGATCACCCATCAGGTGTGAATAAGAGGCAAGCTCATTATCATACCAACCATATACCACAACTTGAGTAATAGGTATTTCAATTTGAAATGAAGTGATTTTACTAGCTTCTTCTGGACTTAATCCCTGGCAGGCTTTGACTAAATCCACTTTTGCCATTGCTGTTCGGGTGTGAGTTTCTCTTCCCTCTATAATGGCTGCTGCCTTAGGATAACCAATTATATCTGTGGATACATTTTGTTCCATAGAAAAAATTAAGAAATCTTTATATTTGGTTTCAGCAGCTTCTTTATAAATCTGATTAATTAGATCTTTGTTAATATGTTTTTCAATACTTTCATCCTGAATATTTATGGTTAATATAATTAAACTCCCTGTAGTTAAAGGAACTCTAACACTTTCAGCCATAAAACCAATTTTTTTCATTTCGGGAATAACAAGCCCTAAAGCCTCAGCAGCTCCCGTTGTGGTTAAAATTATATTATTAAAAACACTTCTTGCCCTTCTTAAATCTTTTTCTCCCTCCTTTGGGACCCTATCTAAGATAGATTGAGAAGAGGTAGTAGCATGAACTGTTACCATGGCTGCAGACAAAATTCTGTCTGGACCAAAATAATCAAGAAGTGGTTTTACCATATATGCAAGACAAGTGGTAGTACAAGAGGCAGAGGATATAATATGATGTCTATCAGGTTGATACATTTCCTCATTTATTCCATAAACCATAGTAATAGTATCCTCAGGAAGGGCTTTGTCTTTATTTTTTACTTTAAAAGGTGCTGACACTATAACCTTTTCAGCCCCAGCTACTAAATGCCCTCTAACAGATCCTTTGGGATCATCTGGATCTTTCGTTGGATCTCTAAACTTTCCTGTACAATCCACAACTAATTTAACGCCCTCCTCCTTCCATTCAATATCTTTAGGATTTCTGTTTTTCATTAAAAATTTGACTTTTATACCATCAATGATCATAGTTTTCTCTTTTTCATCTATATTTTCAATTACTCTCTTAGCTTTATGGCCATATAACCAGACAGGTAACCATCCATAGGTACTATCTTTTTCTATATACTCAGCAAGATCTGTAAAGGAAGTTCCTACTTCTCTTCCTAAATTAACTACAATTTCAGAAAAATACTTTCTTGCAATGTGATGCCAAAGCGTAAGTTTGCCTATTCTTCCTAATCCATTAATACCTAATTTCATAGAAACCTCCTTTCATTTGTTAATTTTGCCTTTATATATATCACCTGTTATTCCATTTAAGGTTACCCAATCCCCTAATTCAAGAAGTTGTTCCTTAAGTTTAGCAGATTTTTTAATATCATCAATTCTAAGATCCTCACAGCCAACTACGCAAACTTTCCCTAATCTACCTGCTACAATGGCAGCATGAGAAGTTTGTCCACCCCTTGCAGTAAGTAGCCCTTGAACCAAAGATATTTCTTTTATATTGTCTGGAACTGTGTCATATCTTAAAAGTATTAAAGGATCTCCTGCCTCTTTAAATTTATAGATATCTTCCAAAGAAAAAACCACTCTCCCTGAAACAATACTACCAGATACCCCTATTCCCCGACCAAGATAGATAAGACTTTCTAAGGCCTTTTTTTGAAATAAAGGCAATTCCTTTTCTTCCCTTAGAATTATATCCCTTACTTGCAAAACATATAAGTCTTTTGGATCAGGGCTTTCAAAGGTAAATTCTATTTCCTGATGATCCCATCCCTGCTCATATACTAAATTGTAAGCTAAGTTTAAGAGAGCACTGTA
>JBKBMM010000062.1:0-6189 GCA_046295835.1 Caldimicrobium sp. | reverse complement strand
ATTTTCAGAAACAAAGCCTTTATATATTCAAGCTGTCTTGAGTATTCTTTATCTAAATGGTCTTTTATTTTCTTCCATTCTTCCTGAAATTGGGGATGGGACTCTGGAGAAAGCTTCACCTGTGCTCCCAATTGCTCAGAAACAGCCTTTTCTAAGGCAGAGATTCCTTCAGAAAATCTTCTTACCATTTCCTGATAAATGGCCTCCTTTTGATGGTAATACTCCGTCAACATTTTCTCCGTTTCCTGAAAAAGTTTATCTATTTGAGGAATATTTATAAAAAAATCTCTCAGGGCCTTTAAAAGGTCTTTTATTTCCTTAAGATGATATTCTTCCCGAGGCAAAACTAAATTTTTTAAAAGGGCTTCCATGATAACTTTAAGTATCTTTTTTTTGTTCTTTTCAGGTATATCTCTAAGAAAAATCTCTACCTCTTCTTTAAAATTTTGACTTTCCCCTCTCAGAAATTTTCCTACTAAAATTAGCGCCCTTTCCTTTTGTTTTTCCCACTCAAGCTCTTCTTTAGAAGCTTTTCCTATTTTCTCAGCCTTTTCTAAAGCAATTTCCCAAGCACTTTTTATTTCTTCCGCCATAAGGTTGCCACCTCCTAAGCATGCTTTAAAAGTTTAACATTAAAAATACTCACTCTTAAGGGTTTTGTCAATTATTTAAAGAGATAATAGATCCTCTTGACAACTAAAAGGAATATGTTTTATAATTTAATTAATAGTGGCGACGTAGCTCAACAGGTTAGAGCATGTGGCTCATATCCACAGGGTTGGGGGTTCGAGTCCCTCCGTCGCCACTTCTAAAAACCCAAAAATTTAGATAAACTCATTTATATCTTTTCCCCCTCTAATTACACGATAAACTCCATTACTCTATGAAGTATTACTAATTCTTTTAAGCCTCTCTTTGGTTCAAGCTTCTTTTGCCTTCATTTGAACATTTTATTAGGGTGACTTTTCAAAAGAGCAAGATATAATAAACTAAGAAAAGAATGCCTTTAAAGGAATTTTTATATAATTTATCCCTTTTAGAGTTAGGTCTTTTCTGCGGATTGTTTACTTTGTTTCTCACAGGTTTTGGAGCTCTTGGCATCTTGTTTTTTAGAAACATAAGATTACACTTCTTTTCCCTGTCCTTGGGCTTTGCTGGTGGAGTAATGATAGCTGCAAGTTTTTGGTCTCTTTTAGACCCCGCTTTAGAACTTTCAGAATCTATATATTCTTTACCTTTTTTGCCCATTGCTATTGGTTTTTCTTTGGGCATTTTACTTCTTAGGATATTGGATTTAATAATTCCTCATCTTCATCTAACTTCTTCACCGCAAGAGCAAGAAGGTATGAAAATTCCTTTAAAAAAAGGGCTGTTATTTTTTTTAGCGGTAACCCTTCATAATATTCCTGAAGGACTTGCCGTGGGGGTTTCCATAAGTGGAGGCATTGAGAAATTTGAATACCTTGGGAGAAGTTTAAACTTAGTCTTAGGCATTGGTATACAAAATATTCCAGAAGGTCTCGCTTTAGCACTTGCTTTAAGACAAATAGGCTTTACTCCCTTAAAAAGTTTTTTCTTAAGTTTTAGTTCAGCTGTTGTTGAACCCTTATTTTCTGTAATAGGAGTTTTAACAATCTATCTCAGCCATATCCTTCTTCCTTACGCCATGAGTTTAGCAGCAGGGGCTATGATCTTTGTAACTATTGAAGAGCTTTTGCCTGAAGCCCAAAAATATGGAAATTCAGATTTAGCCAGTCTTGGATTTGGAGGAGGCTTCCTACTTATGATGATCCTTGATACCTATTTTTAAATTTTTAAAAATCATGTTTTTCAAGCTAAATAAAAGTAAAGAATTTATTCTCTTGCGTTTTAAAAAGGAATTAGGAGGCTTTGGAGCAACACCACTTTTACCTCCCACCCTTGAAGATACTTATTTTGGAGTTAAGGCTCTTTATTTCTTAGATAAAGATGAACTTAATAATTACTCCTCACAAATCTATCAATTTTTATCTAACTATTTAAAAAAAAGTCCTTTAGATTTAATTAGTCTCTATAGAGCTTTAGCAATTTTGAAATTAATTAGAAATGGAGATCTCCCTAAAGATCTGAACCTTAGCGGTTTAAGCTTAGAAAAATTCATTGTTGAGAAAAGTGCATTAAGATTATATAGCCTATGGAGCATAGCAACTCACCTTAGAGAAAGAAAGATTCTAAAAAATATAAAAGAGTTTATAAAAAATTACCCTATAAAAACCCTGGAAGACCTTTATTACATAGGAAAAATTGATAAAAAACTTTGGATAACCAAAAAAGATATGGTGATTAAAAGCCAGAATGGTGATGGTGGTTTTGGATTTTATCCTGGAACGACTTCTTTTTTAGAAAATACTTATTTTGCTTTGAAAATATTAAATTCAGCAGCTCAGAAAGAGGAGGGCCTTATTCAACATGGTTTAGAATTTGTCAAGGCTTGCCAGAATAGTGATGGCGGTTTTAGCAGAAAACCTGGAGGCATATCTTACTTAGAAACTACCTCACTAAGTATAGAACTTATCTATACTTTAAAAGGATACATTGAAAAAATATCGGGGTGAGAGGATTTGAACCTCCGACCCCTGGCTCCCGAAGCCAGCGCTCTACCAGGCTGAGCTACACCCCGTAAAATATTATTTTAACTTTACTTTACTCTTTTGACAATTATAGCAAGTAAAATTTAAATTCCCTACACTTATTCCATTCTACCATGGCTAATTTAACTGATTGCTTAAGAAAATTTGCCCCTTAATCTTATTGCTTCTCCTTATGGACATCTTTTATTTTGTAAGAGGCTACTTGTAACTAATAACAAAGTAGAAGTTAAGTCATTTCTAAAAACTTTTAAGTTTTAAGCTGAGGGAGTATTTAAAGTAAATTTTTATTGACAAATTGAAAAGAGTGGTTATTTTTAGAAACAATGAATAAATTTAAATTATATACCTTTCCTTTAATAGTAGGGTTTTTTTTTATTGCTACATTATTTTCTCTTAAATATCAATCATCAAGTACCGCTGAGGATTTTAAGTGTCTAAAATGCCATAAAGGGAAGGACAGTTTAGAAAAATATGTTAAGGAAAAAAATATAACCACAGGGGAAGAACTTAGAAACCTTATAAGAAAGGGCCCTAAGGCAGGGCTACATATAACCTCATCAGAGGAAGATATTGAAAAGGCTATAAAATATTTAAATCTACCTTAAGAAAATTTGTCTAAAGATAGATTGATTACAGAAGATTTAATAATCTCCCTTTTTAAGAAAACTAAAAGATCTTTCCTTTTAAGAGAAATCTACCATCAATTAGGAATTTCCACTCCAGAAAGGGAAAGGGTAAGGACAATTATAAAAAAATTAGTAAAAGAAGGGAAACTTGTTCAAATAAGGAAAAGACGTTATGCCCTTCCAGAGAGAATTTCTGTAGTTAAAGGTAAATTAAGGGTTCATCCAGATGGGTTTGGCTTTGTTGAAAGTGAAGAGGGAAAAACTATTTTTGTGCCACCTCGTAAAATAAATAAAGCCTTAGATGGAGATATTGTTCTGGTGAGAATAGAAAAAACCACTAAAAAGGGCCCTGAAGGAAGCATTGTTTCTGTCCTTGAAAGACAAAGAAAAAATCTTGTGGGCTATTTAGTTAAAAAGAATAAATTCTTCTTTGTAGAACCAGAGGATAGAAGACTTCCTTTTCTCATTTTTATACCAAAAAAGAGAAGGCATAAAGCTAAAGAGGGCCATTTGGTAGTTGCTAAAATCATTGAACCTCATTCAGAATTTGGAGTTCCCTTAGGAGAAATTATTAAAGATTTGGGAGATCCCAAGGAATTAAAACCTCACTGTTTAGCTACAATTTATAACTACAATTTGCCCTATGAGTTTAGCGAAAATGTAATCAAGGAATTAGAAAGATTGCCTGAAGAGGTTAGAGATGAGGATAAAAAAGGAAGAATAGATTTGAGAAGTTATCCTTTTGTAACTATTGATGGAGAAAATGCAAGAGATTTTGACGATGCCATTTGTGTTAAGAAGACAAAAAAAGGCTATAAATTATGGGTAGCTATTGCTGATGTAGCCCATTATGTAAAGAAGGGATCTTTTTTAGATCAAGAAGCCTACTTAAGAGGAACAAGTGTATATTTCCCTATTATGGTTTTGCCCATGTTTCCCTTTAAACTTTCTAATCATCTTTGTAGTCTTAATCCCCGTGTAGATAGACTTGTAATGGTAGTAGAAATAGATTATGACAAAAAAGGAGAGATTATAAAGCAGAATTTTTATGAAGGGGTCATTAACTCCAAAGCAAGGCTTACCTATACAGAAGTAAAAAAGATGCTAGTAGATAAAGAAGAAGAGATTATTCAAAAATATAAAGACCTTTATCCTATGTTAAGGGAAGCAGGTGAATTAGCTCAGATATTAAGAGAAAAAAGAATTAATAGGGGGAGTATCGATTTTGATCTTCCTGAACCAGAAATAATTCTGAATTTAGAAGGGCAAATTGAAAACATCATTAAAAGAGAAAGAAATCTTGCTCACATGCTGATAGAAGACTTTATGATTGCTGCCAATGAGGCAGTAGCTGAATTTTTAACAGAAAAGGGTTATCCTTTTCTCTATAGAGTACATGAACAACCAGATGAGAACAAAATTAATGAGCTCTTTACTTTTTTGCCTATAGAAAACAAAAATATAAATTTAAGAGGTGAAATTACCCCAAAATTTATCCAAGATTTTTTAGAGCAAACCCGAGAACACCCTTTAGGGTACTTGTACCATTATTTTATTTTACGGTCTCTTAAACAAGCTAAATACTCTCCAGAAAATGTAGGACATTTCGGTTTAGCTTCTCCTTGCTATTGCCATTTTACTTCACCTATTAGGAGATATCCTGATTTGGTGGTACACCGTGTACTAAAAAAAGCTTTAAAAAAGAGAAAAGGCCCTTATACAGAAGAAGATTTAGCAGAAATGGGAAAATATCTTTCAAAACAAGAAAGAGTTGCTGAAGAAGCTGAAAGGGAAGTCTTGAAAAAATTTCAATGTTTTTTTATGAAAGATAAAATAGGCGAAACCTTTGAAGGGATTATTTCCGGTGTTACAGCCTTTGGTTTTTTTGTAGATTTAACAAATTATTTAGTTTCAGGTGTTGTGCGTTTAGCGGATCTATTAGATGATTACTATGTTTTAGATGAAAAGGGAATATCTCTCATAGGAAAAAATACGGGAAAAGTGTTTCAAGTAGGCCAAAAAGTAAAAGTCAAGATCAAAGAAGTAGATTTAAAAAGGTTTCAAATAAATTTTCTCTTAGAAAGCCTAATTAATGATAATTCTTAGGCTGGGATCTTTTTTCCGAGTGTTGTTAAAGCTAAATTGAGATGGAGAACCCCTTTAAGCCCTTGAATTTTATCTGCTAATTCTTTAATTTCACTTGCCTTTCCCTTGACCAAAATTACTTCTAAACACCTCTCATGATCTACATGTACATGTTGAGTGGTAATAATTTTATTATAATAATCATGCTGAAGCACAAGAAGTTTATCAGCAAGTTCTCTTTTATGATGGTCATAAAGATAAGTAATTACACCAGCAACCTCATCTTCAGACTCTTTCCATTCTTCCTCCACTAACTTTTGCCGGATTAAATCCCTAATAGCTTCTGATCTATTGGCATAATGCTTCCTTTCAATATATTCATCAAAAGCCTTAAGAAGCTCCTTAGGAATAGAAATACCAAATCTGGCTAACTCTTCCATAATTAATTATTTTACCTTATCTTAATAACACCGCAAGTACTTATACCCTCTTTCTTTATTGACAGCTTTTGCTCTCTTTGGGTATCAATCTTATAAAATATTGTTTTTTAAAGGTTTGCTTTTATAATCTAATAAATTAAAATCTAATTTTGAAAAAAAAAGAGGGGCTTCTATGAATAAAGTTAGTCTTCTTTATCATGATATCTTTCTTAAACATAATCCTGGAGATTGGCATCCTGAAAGTCCTTATAGATTAGAAAGTATATTAAAAAGATTAAAACAAGAAGATGTAAAAGATATAATAGAATTTTTTCCACCAGAGAAAGCCACAAAAGAAGAAATTCTTTGGAATCATACTGAAGATTTATATAATCTTATTGCTTTAACAACTAAAAAACCCTTTTTTTC
>JBKBMM010000061.1:0-6382 GCA_046295835.1 Caldimicrobium sp. | reverse complement strand
TATCCTTTAGTAAGTGGAATCCCCTTTGCTTCTATAGATCATGAAGAAAATATATTTAAAAGTTTGGTGGAACAAACTCTTATCTATGGTCTAAATTTTGAGTCATCTTCACTTTTAGAAGCTTTAAAAAGCTATCTTGTTTCTTACTATTTTTCTTCTAATAAAAAAGATTTTAGGAAAAAGCTTCTTCTCTCAGATGAAAAAAAATCACGGGATTTCTTCTATATCTACGAAAAAGTTGAAAACATAGGTGAAAAAAGATTTGAAAATTTTTTTAAAACTTATCTACAGAAGTACCTTTTTAATGGCTCAAGCGAAGAAGCTTTTATAAAAAAATTGTCTCAACTTTTGGAATATACTTCTTCATGGGACATTGATGACTTTCAAAGAGTAAAAATTGCAGGAACCAGTGAAATAACCTTTGATGCAAAAGAAAATAGATATTTTTTAAAGATAAAACTTTTGCAAGAAAAATTTCTTCGCCCTATCAAGGTTGAGATTAAAATAGAAACAGAGAAGGGTGAAGTTAGGAAACAAGTCTTTATGAGAAATAGAGAAACCTGGGTTGAAGTTTTATTATCCCATAAAGTTAAGTATATATATATAGATCCAGAATATAAAATCTTTCGCACCTTGAATTTTGATGAAATACCTCTTAATTGGGAACGACTTTTTTATAGTAAAGGAGTAATTTTTTTTCCAAAAAAGGACACCTTCCCCATATATAGAGAATTATTAGAGAATATGAGAGGAAATTATCATATAAGATATGAGAGCCTAAGCCTTTCAGCTCTTCCTAAAGATAATGTCATCTTTTTTGAAGAGTTACCTTTAAATTTTCATCTTCCCTTTCCTACAGATGGATTTTATTTCAAAATAGTCCCCCATCCCAATTCTTTAGAACATTTCTTTGCTTTTATTAAGATTTCATCACTTCAGGAAATAAAAAAAGCCCTGATTAAAATTGAGGAAGTAAAGGATGCTCAAGAACTTTTTATTAAAAAGGGTAATCTATTTTTATTTAAAAAGGATGAAATTAGTGTTGAGGGAATTAGACTAAATCTAAAGGATAAGGTTATCTTTTATGGAGTTAGGAGTCCTGATTTTAAAACTATTGATGATATATTATTTGAGCTTTTGCCTGCTCAAGTACTTTTTATTGGAGAAAAACACGATGAATATGCTCATCATATCTTCCAACTTGAAATAATTAAGAGATTTTACCAATACATGGGACATAATATAGCCATAGGCCTTGAAATGGTGCAAAGACCTTTTCAAAAATATTTAGACGATTTTATAGAAGGAAAAATTAGCGAGGAGGAACTTTTAGAAAAAATTGAGTATTATGATCGGTGGAAATTTGATTACAGACTTTATAGAGATATTTTTTCTTTTGCTAAGGAGAAAAGGATAAAGCTAATAGCCTTAGATCTTCCTCAAGAGCTTATTAAAAAAGTTTTTAAAGGAGGTTTAACCAATTTATCAGAGGAAGACAAAAAATTTCTACCTGAAATGGATCTAAATCAACCCCAGTACAAAGAGTTTTTGCATACGGTATTTGTGAATCACAACTTTGGAAATGAGACAAATTTTGAATATTTTTATCAAGCGCAGCTTCTTAGAGATGAAGGAATGGCAGAAGAAATAGTTAATTACCTTAGAAAAAATCCAGATAAAAAGATACTTGTTTTAGTTGGCAAAGGACATATCCAAAATAAATATGGTATCCCTTCTGCTATTAAAAGAAGAAATTTTTTCAACTTCAAAACTATAGTTTTGGGTGAGGTAGAGGAGTTCTCACCTGCAATAGCGGATTATTGGTTTTATCCTCCTTCTATGAATTATGAGAAAAGTCCCGCCTTAGGGGTAATTTTAGAAGAAGTGCCAGAAGGTTTGAAAATTAAGGAAGTATTAAAAGGAAGTTTAGCTGAGTCACTTAATCTTAAGCCAGGTGACCTTCTTTTAATGGCTGATCACAGAATTTTAAAAAAAATCAGCGACCTAAAAATAGTATTAACCTTTAAAAATAAAGGATCCGAATTGTCTTTAAAAATAAAAAGAGAAAAGGAAACCTATCATATAAAGACCTTAATTAAATAAATTATAAATTTTTTAAACAATGTCTCTTGGCTTAAGAGAAAATATTAAGATAACAGATACTAAAATGAAATAGAGAAGGGACGTTAGCCCCTTCTCTTTGAGATTTTTTAAAAAAATATATATATTTTGTTTTTTTACTTCACAGCGCCTTCTAATTTTTTTCCAGGAGTAAATTTTACAACCTTTTTAGCAGGTATTTTAAGAGGTTCACCAGTTCTTGGATTTCTTCCACTTCTTGCAGCTCTTTTAACCACTTGGAAGGTTCCAAAACCAACAAGTACAACCTTGTCCTCCTTTGAAATTGCTTCTTCAACTGCTTGCATAAAGGCATCTAATAACTTCTCTGCATTGGCTTTGGTGGTTCCTGCAATTTCAGCCATCCTTTTTACTAAATCAGCCTTATTCATGGCACCCTCCTTTTATTTAGGTTTTCTGGCATTGAGTATTTATATATCTAAATTTAAAAGTTTGTCAAGACTGAATTTTTCAATTTGTGGCGATAATTTTGAATAAAGAAGCACCCTTCCTTTACTATTATGGTATAATAAATATGAAAAACCACCTTTGTAAAGGAAATAAAAAGATTTTTTTTATATAATCTCTGAGTTTAAGCACTGGATGTGGGGTTAGAGAATAAAGGATATAGCCTAAATTAGATAGGGTTAAAAGGTCTTGATATTTTGGTAAATTTTATTATATTTAATTTAAGTTTTAATTTTTTAATTTAAAGTAAAAGAATAAAGGAGGTAAGGAAATGTTTAGGCTATCTACAAAAGGTAGGTATGCAGTAAGAGCTATGTATGAAATAGCAAGGGCTTATCCTGAAGGAGTAACTTTAGATGAGATTTCAGAGCGTCAAAAGATTTCTCGAGTCTATTTAGCTCAAATTTTAAATCGATTACGACAAGCGAGACTCATTAAATCCTCTCGCGGACCAGGCGGAGGCTATGTTTTAAGGAAGTCTCCAGAGGAAATTTCTCTATATGATGTTTTAGAGCCCTTAGAAGGGCCAGTTTGTATCGCCTCTTGTATTGATCCAGCTGAGGGTTGTGAGGAAGTGGATGAATGTATTGCCTATCCTATCTGGAAAAAGATTGCTCAATACATAGAATGTATGTTAAAAAATGTAAAATTATCCGCACTTATTAAAAGCATGAGTGCTCAGGATAGGGAAAAATATGTAGAATCAATAACCTTAAAATGTTTCTAAATAAAGGTTGTGAGCGTTTATAAACTACGATTTCCTTTAGAAGACAAGGAAGTTTTAAAGGATTTAAAGATTGGTGATTTTGTAGAAATTTCTGGATGGTTATTGTGTGGAAGAGATGCTACCCATAAAAAAATTATAAAAGCCCTTCAAGATGAGAATTTTGTCTATGATTTTAAGCATCAACTCATATATTATGTGGGACCAACTCCTGCTCCTCCTGGAAAAATTATTGGATCTTGTGGGCCAACCACTTCTTCCAGGATGGATGAGTATGTGGAAGACTTTTTTAAACTTGGTATTGTAGCTACAATGGGGAAAGGCAAAAGAAGCCCTAAGGTTAGAGAACTTCATAAAATTTATAAGAGAGTTTATTTTATAACCTTTGGAGGTGCAGGGGCTTATCTTTCTCAATTTGTGACAAAGGTAGAAGCTATAGCTTGGCAAGAGTTAGGACCTGAGGCCTTTTTTAGAATAAAGGTAGAAAATTTTCCAGCTATTGTAGGAATTGATTCAGAGGGAAGAGATCTTTATGCAAGCTCTTCCCCAGTTTTTCCAGCCTGAACAAAATTGTATTTTTCAATATCTTCAAATAAAATTATCACTGCCTCAGGAGGTATATTTAAGTTTTTGGTCATGATCTCTGTAATTTCCTGAGCTATTTTTTTCTTCAAAGCCTTTTCTCTTCCTGAAAATAGAGTTATTTTTACTATGGGCATTTTTACCTCCCTTTTTAAGTGGTAATTACAGGTTTATCTAAGCGGTAAACTAAGCCTTCAAAGAAGGCTACTTTCTCACCTGTTTCTTTTTTAGTAATGGTTATATGATAGGTAGCTAAGTTTTTGCCTTTATGAAACTCTTCTGCCTTGGCTATAATTTTATCTCCCAACTTTGCAGGTCTTAAGTATGTAATGTTAGCCTTCACAGCTAAGGCTAAAGTTCCATAAGAATTTGAGGCCAAAGCAAAGGCTAAATCTGCTAAGGTAAAAATAACCCCTCCTTGGCAGATACCCGCTGCATTAAGATGCTTTTCTTTAACCTCCATTTCCACCTCTGCAAATCCCTCTTTCATATCTTTTATGGTTGCCTCCAAAAATTCAAAAAGTTTGTCTTTTTGATAAATATAATCTTTTACCTGTTCATAAATTTTTTCTTCCATAGTTTCCTCTCTAATTTATTTTTCCCCAGTCTGGATGATATAAGTTGGGAAAGGGGAGATAGAGGTGCAAAAGATTAGAGTCAATATGAAGAAGGAATATCCCAGCACCTTTATTACCTTTTCCTTTGAAAATTAGATAATCACCTGTAGGTGAAAAGGCAGGATCTGTAATTTCAAAAGGTAAGGCAAGTGACTTTTTTTCATGAGTGGTAAGTGAGTAAAAAATTAACTTATTTTTACCAGAGAGATAGAGAAGAATAGGTTTAGTAGGTGAAAATCGAGGGGAGGTATTGTAGGTGCCTTCAAAGGAAATTCTTTGAGATTTTCTATTTTCTAAATTTAGAAGATAAACTTGAGGCTTCCCTGTTTTGTCACCTACATAGGCGAGCCATTTGCCATCAGGACTTATACTTCCTACCTGATGGACTCCTCTCTCAAAGGTAAGCTGAGTTAACTTCAAATCTGGAAGATCTAATTGATAGATATTGACCTCTCCCTGTTTGCCAAGAGATAGATATAACTTATTTTCATCTGGTGAAAAAAGAGGAGGTGAGCTGATATCAGAAAGCTTAATTTCTTTTTTTTCGCCAGTAGCAAGAGAGTAAATTTCAATTAAGTAAGTTCCTTTTTCATTTACAAGGTAGGCCAATTTTTTCCCACTGGGAGAAAATTTGGGAAAGAGTATAAGGTCAGCACTGCGAATTTTTTTGAGATTTTTTTTAGAAAAATCCATAATATAAAGGGTATCTACGGAAGAACGTTTTACAAAGGCAAGTCGAGTAAGATTAACTCCCTTATAAGGTGATATGTCTTTTATAATTTGGTCTGCTAAAGCATAAAGCAAGAAATTAAGTGAGGTAGCTTCAATTTTATAGGTCTTGATGGTCTTTTGCTCTAAGAGATCTAATAGTTCTCCCTGAAAAATGAAGCGTTCTTCAGTTTTTTTCTCAAGGCGTCCTTTCAAAAAAAATTCCTTTGTTTTAAACCCTGGTAAGGGAGGCTCTTTTAGGGCTAAAGAAAAAAGGTGATAGTTGATAAGACTTCTTAGCATTGAGGTATTTTCATCCTTGGGATCTCCTTCAAGGGTAGGGATTCTTATAATTATTTTAGAATAGGCCTGTGGTGTAATCGTTAGTGTTGGGAACTCTTGAGATGAGGCATAAGGGGTAATAAAAAAAACAATAAACCAGAAAATAAGGCTAAAGAGCATTATCACTTTCCATTTTAACCAAATCTTCAAAACGAATATCCATTCCAAGTATTCCTATGATTTCATCTTCAATATTTCTTACAGGTGCAGAGATAGTTATACAAAGAGTGCCAGTAATTTTTGAGGTATAAAAATTGGAAATGTAAATTTTACCTGTTTTGATGGGATTGATAAACCATTCTCTATCTTCAAAAGTTTCTTTTTCCAATAATTCTTCAAATTTTTTCTTATATTCAAAGTCATGAGTTAAACCAAAAATAGGTTTTCCCTCATGGTCAACTATATAGATAAATTGTACATAGGGATGCTCTTCCAAAAAGATTTTGAAAAGTGATTTTATTTTATCTTTATCTAAGGAAATAATATCTTTTTCTTGGACCAAATCATCAATTATTTTACTCATAAGAGATGTGGCAAATTTTCTTAAGTGATCTAATTCAGATTCAAAAAGCTCAGGAAGATATTTTTTAGTAAGGGTGATTAATTCTTCATTTGATATAGAGGTGATTCTACCCTTTTCATATTGTTCTAAAATTTTTTTATACATTTTAACTACACCAGGGTGTCTTTTATCAATTTGTCTGTCCCCAGTTAATTTAAAGTGGGTATTTATCCAATAAGCAATTCCTGAAGTTCCGCTTTTATCTGTAATAATAATCTGCATAGGCCTGTTTAGTATTTTCTTTGAATCAAAAGAGTTATA
>JBKBMM010000060.1:0-6620 GCA_046295835.1 Caldimicrobium sp. | reverse complement strand
TTCAAATAATATCTCTCCCCTATCTTGAAAAATTTTTTTTATATTAGGAATTCTAACTCCACCTTCTCTCAAAATATAATTATACCTATAAATCCTTTTAAATTCTTCCTCATCGTATTTAAAGGCTTTCATTAAAACAAAACCAGGTCTTTTCCGAAAAAATTTTCGTTCTGATCCACCTAAGCCAATTTCTTCTGTGGTTTCTATTCTCTCTATGGGGATAAATTTTTCACCAACCAAAATGCCCTCTTCATAATTTTCACTTATAATTTTATCTTGAGCCAAAACAACCACATTTCTAAGAAAGCTTCCTTTTTTAAAAAAGGTTCTACTTTCCACAGAAACAAATCCGTTAAACTCAAGATCCCCAACCTCTGCTTCAGGATGAAAAAATACCCTTTCTCCTTTTTCTTTTAAGAAAAAAGAGATAGCTTTCCAATAAGAAAAAAAGCTTCCCAAATCAAACCAACTTCCTTCTAATTTAAGTGTTCTTATCTCTTTTCCAGATTCAAGGGCTTTAAGCCAGCAAGTGACTATCGAAGAGAAACTCCTCTCCAGATACTCAAGTATTTCCGGTTCATAGATAGCAATTCCAGAAAAGGAGACCTTTTCTGCAAATTTTTGAGGTTTTAAATAGCCTTCGAGCCCTAAGAGCCTTCCCTCCTCATCTATATAAAGTTTGTTTTCTTTAAAATTTTCAAGGACAAGCAAAGTAGCTATAGGTTTCTCTTTAATATGAAAATCAATTAACCTTTTTAATTCAAAATTTGTCCATATATCTCCATTATGCACCAAAAAGGGGGCATCTCTTAAGAAGGACTCTGCATTTTTAAGAGCCCCCCCTGTTCCAAGTATTTCTCTTTCATAAAAAATTTTTATCTTTTGAGAAAAAGATATATCCCTTAAGTAGGCCTCAATTTTTTCTCCCAAGTGATGCAAATTAATTCCAATTTCTGGAATATTATTTTTGTTTAGATTTTTTAGAATATAATAAAGAAGGGGTTTACCTAATAGGGGAAGAAGAGGTTTTGGGAGGAAGTAGGTTAGTGGCCTAAGCCTTGTACCGTATCCTGCTGCTAAGATAAAGGCTTTTATTTCCATTAGCTTTAAAAAGTAATCCTCTTTCGTAGTCTTGACAAGAAGTCTTGTATAATGCTATATTCACAATTTAAAATTATTTTAAACTTAATTAAGGAGTAAGTATATGAAAAGAGTACTTATGCTTGGTGCAGAAGCCATTGCACGTGGTGCTATTGAAGCTGGAATCTCTTATGCTACTTCCTATCCAGGTACACCTGCTACTCAAATTTTAGAATATGTTGCTAAAAACAGTGAGGTTCCCTGTGAGTGGTCAATAAATGAAAAAATTGCTTATGAAGTAGCTTATGGGGTGAGCTTAACTGGTAGAAGGGCCCTTTGTTCTATGAAACATGTAGGGGTAAATGTAGCTGCTGACCCTCTCATGACCTCAGCCTATTTAGGTGTTCGAGGGGGCTTAGTGCTGGCAGTAGGTGATGATCCTGGGGCATACTCTTCTCAAAACGAGCAAGATTCTCGTTATTTGGCCTCCTTTGCCAAAATTCCTTGTTTAGAACCATACAATGGAGAAAGTGCAAAGGAATACACTAAACTTGCCTTTGAAATCTCAGAAGAGCTCTCTCTCCCTGTAATGATAAGAAGTCAAACAAGACTCCTACATTGCTACGAACCCGTCACTTTAGGAAATGTTCTTCCTCAAAAAGAAATTAATCTGATTAAAGATCCTTTGCATCAGATAGCTATCCCTCGCCATGTTATAACTTTACACAAAGAGTTAAATAGCAAGCAGGATAAAATTAAAGAGATTATAAAAAGATATCAATTTAATCAAATTATTCCAGGAAAGGGCAAGATAGGGATTATAGCTTGCGGGCTTGCATACACCTATGCTTTAGAGCTTGGGGAGGACCTGCCTCTTCTTAAAATTACAGCTTATCCTGTAGAAGATGAACTACTTAAAGAGTTTGTCAAGGACTTAGAAGAGGTTATAGTGGTAGAAGAGGGTTATCCTTTTATTGAAGAGAAAGTGAGATGTTTTCATCCCAGGGTTAAAGGGAAACTTACAGGGGATTTACCTTTGGAAGGGGAACTTGGGCCTAATCCATTATTTAAGCTTTTTGGAAAGGAAAGCCAAATCACTCCAGTAACTGTTCCGCCAAGACCGCCTGTTCTTTGCCCAGGTTGCCCTCATAGAGAATTTTTTAAGGCCCTTTTAGAGGCAGGACCTGTGTTTGTTGCTGGAGATATTGGATGCTATACCTTAGGAGCCTTACCACCACTTCAAGCAATGGATACTTGTCTCTGTATGGGGGCAAGTATTAGTAAGGCAGTAGGTATTGCTAAGCAAGGCATAAAGAGAGTTGCAGCTGTAATTGGAGATTCTACCTTTTGGCATACTGGTATTCCTGCTTTAATTAATGCCGTCTACAACAAAGCCAACATCTTGGTCTGCATTTTAGACAATTCTGTTGTTGCCATGACAGGACATCAACCCACCCCTCATATAGGAATTACTGCAAAAGGGGAAAAAACAAAGGAACTTAGTCTGGTAGAAATTTGTAAAGCCTGTGGTGTTGATTCTGTAGTAGAAATAGATCCCCTTAAAAAAGAAGAATTAGTCGGAGCCTTGAAAAGAGGTCTTGAGAATGAAGGAGTACATGTAGTTATTGCTAAAAGGCCCTGTGTAATCGTTGCAGGAAAGTTAAAAAAGGTTTAGAGAGTTTCTAAGGCTTTACTATCAAGAAGTTTAACTCCTCCTTCTCTTAGAACATCTATAGTTTTATCTAAATTATTTGTCCTAATAACTACTAAAGCCTCTTCCCCACTTTTTTCTACAAAGGCATAAACATATTCCACATTAATATCCTTTTCATATAAAATTTTCAGAATCTCAGCTAAGCCTCCTGGTCTATCCTTTACTGCTACCCCAATTACATGGGTGACTTTTGCTGTAAATCCTGCCTCTTCTAAAACCCTTTTTGCCTCTTCAGGATCATTTACAATCATTCTTAAGATCCCAAAATCTGAAGTATCTGCTATAGAAAGGGCTCTAATATTAATGTTTGCTTGCGCTAAGGTATTTAAAGCTTCATATAATCTTCCCTTTTTATTCTCTAAAAAAACAGAAATTTGTTTTATTTTCATCATATCCCCCCTTTCTATTTTTTGTCAATTATTTTAGATCTCTTTTATCAATTATTCTTTTTGCCTTTCCTTCAGACCTTGGGAGGCTTTTAGGTTCAACCAAAGTTACTTTAATTCTTATACCGATTGATTCTTCTAAGTGTTTTTCAAGTTTTTTCCTAAGGGTTTCAATTTCTTTAACCTCATCTGAGAAGGTTTCCTTTGTCATCTCAACCTGAACCTCTATTTCATCTAAATGATGAGGTCTTGTAAGGATAATTTGATAATGAGGTTCCACACCCTGCACTTCAAGAAGGGCCTTTTCAATTTGATAAGGAAAGAGCATAACTCCCCTTACCTTGATCATATCATCAGACCTTCCTCTTATTCTTTCAATTCTTATAGAGGTTCTACCGCAGGGGCACTGTCCTGGGATGAAGGCAGTGATATCTCTTGTTCTAAAGCGAAGCATAGGAACTCCTTCCTTTGTAAGGGTTGTAAGCACTAATTCACCTCTTTCACCCTCAGGGAGTGGTTCTCCGGTGTCAGGATCAATTATTTCAGGATAAAAATGATCTTCCCAAATATGTAATCCTTCTTGATTTTCACATTCATGCGCCACTCCTGGCCCTATTATTTCAGTTAGTCCATAAACATTATAAGCCTTTAATCCAAATCTGCGTTCAATTTCTTTTCTCATTTCCTCTGTCCACATTTCTGCTCCAAAACTTCCTGCTCTAAGTTTAAGAGTAGAGGGATCGATACCCATTTCATCCTGAGCATACTCAGCTAAATAAAGTGCATAAGAGGGTGTGCAACAGAGAATAGTTGTACCAAAGTCTCGCATTAACTCAATTTGTCTTCTTGTATTTCCTGCTGAGGCTGGCACAATAGTTGCGCCAAGAGCTAAAGCTCCATAATGAAAACCTAACCCACCTGTAAATAGTCCATACCCATATGCAATTTGAATTATATCCTCTTTAGTTGCTCCTATAGCAACAAGAGAACGTGCCATTACTTCCTTCCACACTTCAATATCCCTTCGAGTATATCCCATAACTACTGGTTTTCCTGTAGTTCCACTGGAGGAATGAATCTCTACAATCTCAGATAAAGGCACTGCAAACATCCCAAAAGGATATACCTCCCTTAAATGGGCCTTGCTGGTAAAAGGTATATATTTAATATCTTCAAGAGAACGAATATCTTCTGGCTTTAATCCTACTTCATCAAATCTTTGACGATAAAAAGGTATCCTTTCGTAAGCGTATTTTACTATCTTTGTTAATCTTTCTAATTGAATTTCTCTAAGTTTTTCCCTTGGGAGTGTTTCCATTTCTTTATTCCAATACATAACAACCTCCTTGCTATAAAGCATTATTCTTTTATAAAATCAGAGGATTTAAGAAAATTTACCTTTTCCCCTTTTAGCTCTTCCCAAGCTTTTTCCAAATTTTCTACCTCAAAAACAAAATAGGCCTTCTTTCTTGTTTCTGCCACAAATACAAGGGCACTTTCTATGTTAATTCCTTTAGAGCTAATTAGTTTTACTACTTTGTATAGCCCACCTGGACGATCTTCTAACTCAATACCTAAGGCTGGAACTTTTGCCACAGTAAATCCCTTTGCTTTAAATTTTTCATAGGCAAGTTGAGGTTTATCCACCAAAAATTTAATTACTCCAAAGTCTTTAACACTTGCAATAGAAAAACCAAGAATATTAATACCCTCCTCTGCTAAAACTTCTGTGATTTTTTCAAGCTTTCCAGGTTTATTTTCAGCAAAGATACTTAATATTTCCACTGCATACATATCCCATTAATCACCTCCTCTAAAGGGTTCTTTTATCTATTACACGTTTTGCTTTACCTTCACTTATTGGCAATGTTCCAGGTTCCACTAACTCTACCTTTGGCTTCACCTGGATTGCATTTCTTACCTTTTCTGTGATTTCCTCTTTTAATCTAATTAATCTTTCAATTCGTCCATCAAAATAATCCCTATCAATTTCAACCTTAAGGGTCATTTCATCATATCCTTCAAGAATGATCTGATAATTTTGGGCTACACCTTTAATTTTCATAAGCACAGCTTCAATTTGTTGTGGAAAAATATTAACTCCTTTAACTATAAACATATCATCTGCTCTTCCAAGGATTCTTGCTATTCTTATGTGAGTTCTTCTACAAATACAAGGTTCTAAAATAAAATAGGTTAAATCTCTTGTGCGATATCTAATTAAGGGCATTGCCGTTCTATTTAAAGTAGTTAAAACAAGCTCTCCCACTTCTCCAGGTTTAACATATTCTCCTGTTTTAGGATTTATAATTTCTGCAATAAAGGCATCTTCCCAGAGATGCAAACCTTTTTTAGCTGGGCATTCAAAAGCTACCCCAGGTCCACCCATTTCCGAGAGCCCATAACAATTATATACATCTACCTTTAACATTTCTTCAATTTTCCTACGGGTTTCTTCAGAGTAGGGCTCTGCACCAAGATATGCTCTTTTTAATTTTAAATCTCTCTCAGGTAAAATCCCCCTCTCTTGAAGTACACTTGCCACATACAGAGCATAACTGGGGGTCATATGAAGGCAAGTAGTTCCAAAAGTTTTCATAAGCTCTATTTGCCTTTCTGTATTACCAGGTCCAGCAGGAATAACTAACATATTTATTAGCTCGGCTCCATAATGCATCACTAAGGCACCTGTAAATAGTCCATAAGTCATAGAATTTTGAAGAATATCTTTAGAAGTACAGCCAGTCATAACAAGAGCTCTTGCTATTAGCTCAGCCTGAGCCCAAATATCTTTCTTACTAAAAAAAATAGCCTTAGGCTGCCCTGTTGTGCCACTTGAGGTATGTACACGAACCACCTTTTCTAAAGGCTCAACTAATAATCCAAAGGGATAATCTACAAATAGATCATCCTTCGTGGTAAAAGGAAGCCACTTTAAATCAGATAGATCCTTAATCTTTGATATCTTAACCCCTGCCTCTTTAAACTTTTTTCTATAATGGGGTACAATACTTACCTTTTGTAAAATCCTTTTTAATTTTTTCAGTTGAAGATCTTTTAGTTCAGAAGATGAAAGAAGCTCAATCTTAGGATTGTAAAAGCGCTTCTCCAACTCTCCTTCCCTCCTCAAAGGCTTTAAGATTGATTTCAAGCATTTTTTCTGGTAAAACCTCCCTAAGCACCTCTTTCCATATTTCTTCAGAAAAGGGAAGAAGCAAGGAAAGAACACCCAGTAAAAAGACATTTTCTACTTTTGAACTACCGAGATTTTTAGCCACATCCGGGGCATTCACATCTACTACCCTATAGCCCCTATTTTTAATCTTTTCTACAATATCCTGAGGATATTGAGATGGCTCAAGAGAAGCAGGAATTACCTGTTTTCTATTCAATATAATAAGTGCTCCCTTTTTCAAAAAGTGTAAATATCTTAAAGCTTC
>JBKBMM010000059.1:0-6645 GCA_046295835.1 Caldimicrobium sp. | reverse complement strand
AAATGGGGGTATATTTTAGATCCTCATACAGCAGTAGGGGTAAGAGCAGCTCTTTCGTTTAAAGACAAAAAACCCCTTATCTGTCTTTCTACAGCTCATCCAGCTAAATTTCCAGAAACAGTAAGAAAAGCCTTACAAAAAGATTTTCCCCTTCCCAAAGAGATTGAAGAACTTAAAAGTAAACCTCAAAAATACGAAATTTTTGTAGGGGAAACAGAAAAAATAAAAGGCTATCTTTCAGACAAGGCCTTATTGTAAATGGTTAACTTAATTTCTATGTAATTTCATAGCAAAAATTTACTTGACTTTTTTAAAGTTTTTTGTACTAAGTATTGTTAATAATCCAGTATCTGGGGGGCTCCTATGAAAGAATTACAAAAATTAAGTCGAAGAGACTTTTTAAAAATTTGTACACTTCTTACAGCTTCAATGGGTTTACCCTATGCCTATGTAGAGAAAGTAGAAGCAGCTTTACAAACAAAAAAGAAACCTACAGTATTATGGCTTAATTTTATGGAATGTACAGGTTGCACGGAGACACTTTTGAGGTCTTCTCACCCACCTTTAGATAGATTTTTATTAGAAATCGTAAATCTTGAATATCATGAGACTATAATGGCAGGAGCAGGCAAGCAAGCAGAGGAGACCCTAAACAAAGCTATACAAACCTACAAAGGGGAATATATTTTAGTGGTTGAAGGAGCTGTATCTACCAAGGATGGAGGAATTTATTGTCAGATTGGAGGAAAGCCAGCTATACAAATTCTTAAAGAGGTAGCAAAAGATGCTAAATTAGTGATAGCCTATGGGACCTGTGCTGCTTTTGGTGGAATTCAAGCTGCTCATCCTAACCCCACAGGAGCTGTGAGCGTAGGAGAAGTGATAGGGAAGGGAAAGTTAATTAATATTCCAGGATGCCCCCCTAACCCATATAATCTTCTTTCTACAGTAGCTTATTTACTTACCTTTAACAAGCCACCTGAAATGGATGAATATAAGAGGCCCAGTTTTGCCTATGGTAGAAGAATTCATGATCATTGTGAGAGGAGGCCTCATTTTGATGAAGGAAGATTTGCCGAAGCCTTTGGAGATGATGGACATAGGAAAGGATATTGCTTATATAAGTTAGGATGCAAAGGGCCAGTAACTTATGCTAATTGTTCTACACTTAAGTTTTGTGATATTGGTGCTTGGCCTATAGGAGCTGGACATCCATGTCTGGGTTGTACAGAACCATATTTTTGGGACAGAATGACTCCCTTTTATGAACATCTTCCAAAAGTAACCATTCCCGCAGGAGAAGGAATTATCGCTGATGCAGAAAAAATAGGAAAATATGCCTTAATAGGAGCTGGGGCAGCAATTGGTGCCCATGCAGCAGCAGGAATAGTTAAAAAATTAGCTAAAAAAGAGAAAAAAGTTCAAGAATAAAGGAGGAAAAAATGGCTCAAAGGATTACGATAGATCCAATTACCAGAATAGAAGGACATTTGAGAATTGATGTAGAGGTAGAGGGAAATAAGGTGATCAATGCTTGGGCTTCAGCTCAAATGTGGAGAGGTATTGAGGTAATCTTAAAAGGAAGAGATCCTCGGGATGCTTGGATGTTTACTCAAAGATTTTGCGGAGTATGTACTACTGTTCATGCTATTGCTTCGGTTAGAGCAGTAGAAAACGCTTTAAAGATAGAGGTACCCCTTAATGCCCAATATGTTAGAAATATTATTTTATGTGCTCATGGATTGCATGATCATATTGTTCACTTTTATCATCTTTCTGCTTTAGACTGGGTAGATGTTACCTCAGCTCTAAAAGCAGACCCTAAAAAAACTGCAGAACTTGCTCAAGCCATCTCTGATTGGAAAGGAAATAGTGAAACCTACTTTAAAGAGGTTAAGAATAAACTTACAACCTTTGTAGCCAGTGGGCAATTAGGTCCTTTTTCATCGGGTTATTGGGGGCATCCTCAGATGAAACTACCTCCTGAGGTTAATTTATTAGCTGTGGCTCATTATTTAACTGCCTTAGATTACCAGTATAAGGCTAATCAAGTAGTAGCTCTCTTTGGAGGAAAAACCCCTCATATCCAAACAGTGGTTGTTGGAGGAGTAGCTTTAGCGATAAATCCAGAAAATCCAGCTACTTTTAACCTTGAAAGACTTATGTATGCTAAAGAACTGATGAGGGAAGTAAAAGAGTTTGTGCAAAAGGTATATCTTAATGATGCTATAGCCTTAGCCGCCCTCTATTCTGATTGGTTTGAAATTGGAGGTGGAGTTAAAAACTATTTAGCTGTTCCAGATTTACCCTTGGATACTAAAGGAACTAAATTTGATCTTCCTGGAGGCACTATTTTTAATGGAGATCTTTCTACATACAAAGCTATCACTACATTTGATGATCCTTATTTTAGAGATAATGTAGCAGAAAGTGTTATGCATTCTTGGTACAAGGACATTGGCTCAAAGCATCCATGGGAAGGAGATACTATTCCTGAGTATACGGGATTTAAATATGAGAATAAATACACTTGGGCAAAAGCTCCTCGTTTTAGAGGAGAGCCTATGCAGGTTGGTCCTTTGGCTCAGATACTTATGGGAGTTGCTTCCAAACATGAACTTACCCTTAAATGGCTAAACTATGCCTTAGAAAAGTGTTCCGCTTTAGCCAAGAAACCTATAAATGTGGACAAGTTGCACTCAACCATGGGAAGACACTTAGCCAGAGCAGTAAGAGCTGCTATCTTAGCTGATCTTGCTTTAAAGCACATAGATCTTTTAGAAGAAAATATAGTAAAAGGTGATTTAGAGATTTGGCCTTATAGAAAAGGAATAACTTTTCCCACTGGAGAAATTAGAGGTTTTGGGTTTCATGAAGCGCCCAGAGGAACCCTTTCTCATTGGGTAGTAATTTCAAAGGGAAAAATTAAAAATTATCAGGCAGTGGTTCCTTCTACTTGGAATGTAAGTCCAAGAGATGAAAAAGGTAAAAGAGGGCCCTATGAAGAAGCGCTGATTAATAACCCCGTTATAAAACCAGAACAACCCTTAGAAGTTTTAAGAACTATTCATTCCTTTGATCCTTGTATTGCATGTGCTGTTCATCTGTTTGATAAAAATAGAAAGGAAATCACAAGAGTAAAAGTTCTTTAAGGGGGAAAAAATGAAAGTAGAAGCAAGGCTTTATAAAAGGGTTTTTGTTTGGAGTTGGGCTCTAAGACTTTTTCATTGGGTTTTTGCCTTATCAACAGTAACCCTTATTTTTACAGGCCTTTATATTCATAACCCACCTGTAACTACTACTTGGGCTGAATTTAGACCCTCTTTTCTTATGGCAACTCTTAGATATTATCACTTTGTTGCTGCTTATTTTTTCATGGCAGCGCTGCTTCTTAGGTTTTATCTACTTTTTTTTGGCAATAAATACGAAAGGGCTTGGGATTTTTTGCCCTTAAATAAAGAAAACATAAAATCTCTGTGGAGATCATTAAAATTTTATCTCTATCTTACTGAGGAACATGAATGGAGAGTTGGCCATACAGTTTTAGCAGGGGTAATGTACTCTATAATCTTTTTATCAGCTATTATAATGACTTTTACGGGTTTATATCTTCTCTATCCAGATGTGATAATTATAAAAAAATTAGGAAGTATTCTTTTTGGAACTCCTCAGCTTGCACGGTTTATCCATTATCTTTTTCATTGGATTTTTAGCGCTTTTGCCCTTGCCCATATTTATATCGCTATTTGGAACGACTTTAAAGCTCCTGAAGCTATAATCTCTGGGGCTTTTTCAGGTTCTAAATTTCTGCCAGCTGATGTAGTAGAAAAAGAAGTTAAAGAGCAGCCTCCTTATATTTAAAATAAGCTAAACAAGCTCCTTCTGAAGAAACCATACAAGGACCAATAGGAAAATGAGGTGTACAATTTTTACCATAAAGCTTACAATCAGTTGGTTTAGCCTTACCTTGTAAAATTTTGCTACAAATACAGCCTTTATAAATTTCTTGAATAAAAGGCTCCTTCCATAAAGTTTCTCCATCCCACTCTCTATATTCACTTCTAAGAGCTAAGCCACTTATAGGTACCTTCCCTAACCCTCTCCAAGAAAAATCTCTTTCCTCGAAAACCTTCTTTAAAAGTTGCTGAGCCTTTAAATTACCTTCATAGTTAACAACCCTTTTGTATGCTATTTCTACTCCTGACCTCCTTTCCAAGATCATCTTTACTAATAAATAAATAGCCTCTAATAAATCTAAAGGTTCAAATCCAGCAATAACCATAGGAAGACCAAATTTTTTAGCTACCATTTCATAAGCTTTAGCACCAACTATTGTAGAAACATGCCCTGGACCAATTATTCCATCAACATAAACTCCAGAAGTAGAAAACAAATAATCAAGAACAGGTGGAGTTAACAAATGATTTGAAATAATTTTTAAATTAGTAATTTTCTCTCTCTTTGTTTGCTCTAAAAGAAAAGCAGTAGCAGGTGCTGTAGTTTCAAAACCTATAGCAAAGAATACAACAAGTTTTTTAGGATTGCCTTTTGCTAAGGTAAGAACTTCCATTGCATTAGAAATCATCTTTACATTAAAACCTAATGCCCTTAAAGTTAATAGAGATTCTCCTCTTGCATTAGGAACTCTAAGTAAATCACCATAAGAAAGAAAAAGAACTTCTTTATTTCTGGCTATTTCTAAAGCCATTTCTAATCTCTCTAAACTTAATACACAAACTGGACAACCAGGTCCATGCAAAAACTCAAGGACAGGTTTGAACAATTCATCAATACCATATTTTAAAAGACTATGAGTATGACCACCGCAAAATTCCATTATTCTAATGGGTTGAGATAAACTTTCTAAAATCTTTCTTGTTTCGAAAATAAGTTTACGAATTAAAAAAGGATTCTTAGTAATCTGTAGAAGATGAGTTAGAGAGTAAGGCATTATAGTTTTCCAGTATCTCGTAAGCCTCTTCTTTATTTATTTTCTGAATAGCAAAGCCCACATGGACTAACACCCAATCTCCTGGATTAACTGGTTCCACTAAAAGAGAAGTATAAATTTCCTTTATAAGACCCTCAACCCTTGCCTTAGCGGTAAAAGGACCTGTTATTTCTATAATCTCATAGGGAAAAGCTAAACACATTTACGAAGGCTCCTTAGAAAGTTTATACACATGCCAAATTCTCTGAAGGGCAGTAAGATGAGTGAGAAATGCAAGGAGGGTGAGGACTAAAAAAATAGATTCTAAAATCAGAGAAAGAATGATTAAAAAAATTCTCTCAAAACGGGTAAGTATACCAACTTTACAAGAAAAACCTAAGCCTTCTGCTCTTGCTCGAGTGTAACTTACCATCAAAGAGCCTGTTATTCCTAAAAAAGAAATAATTATGCCTGATATAGAGCCCTTTAAAATGAAATAATAAGTAAAGGCAAGGAATAAAAAAATTTCTCCATAGCGATCCATAGCAGAATCAAGAAAGGCTCCTAATTTACTAACTTTATTAGCAGTCCTGGCAAGTAAGCCATCAATTGCATCAAGAGGACCAAAAAGTATAAGAATTATTCCTGCGATTATAAATTTACCCTGGGCAATGAAAATAGCACTTAATACAAATCCAAAAAAGCAAAAAAAAGTAACCACATTTGGATGAATATTAAATTTCATCAAAATTTTCACAAAGGGCAAAAGAAGTGGCTCTGTAGTGACCTTAATTTTTTCAGAAAAGCTAATTTTACTCATATCTTTTTCTTTCTAAAACTCGATACTGAATAGCTTCAGCTAAATGTTTCTTCTTTATTATTTCACAATCTTCTAAATCCGCAATAGTTCTTGCAACTTTGAGAATCTTATGAACTGACCTTGCGGAAAATCCAATCTTTTCCAGAGCCTTTTCTAAAAAAGACTCCGCACCTGCCTCTAAAATACAAAACTTTTTAATTTCCTTAGGTTTTAAATGGGCATTTAATTTAAGTGAAGTTCCATATCTTTCTTCTTGTTTCTTTCTTGCTTTGATCACCCTTTCTCTTATTTCCTTTGAAGTTTCTCCACCTTTTCCTTTTTCCTCTAAGATTTCCCTAATTTCAACAGGTGGTACCTCTACATGAAGATCAATTCTATCTATTATAGGGCCTGAAAGTTTACTTTGATATTTTTTTATTTCTTGGTAACTACATTGACAAGCCTTAAGAGGATGTCCTAAATATCCACATTTACATGGATTAGCTGCTGTAACAAGCATAAATTTAGCAGGATAGGTCACTGAATAGGAAGCCCTTGTTATAGTTACCCTACCCTCTTCTAAAGGTTGTCTTAAGGCTTCAATTACATCTCTTCTGAATTCTGGAAACTCGTCCAAAAAAAGAACTCCATTGTGTGCTAAACTTATTTCTCCTGGTCTTGGGGTATTTCCTCCTCCAATTAGCCCAACCTCTGAGATTCCAAAATGGGGATTGCGAAAAGGCCTCTGAGTTACATAAGGTTTTTCTGGTGATAAAAGCCCAGCTATTGAATAAATTTTAGTTGTCTCTAAGATTTCTTCATAGGTTAAGGGAGGAAGAATAGTAGGGATCCTTTGGGCAAGCATAGTTTTTCCAGCCCCGGGTGGTCCAATCATAAGTAAGTTATGGCCCCCTGC
>JBKBMM010000058.1:0-6700 GCA_046295835.1 Caldimicrobium sp. | reverse complement strand
GGGGATTATTCTTTTGGAAAACCCTCGCGAATTACTGCATCAGTATACCCAGGTACTAAAGGTGTCATAAATATAGAAAGAGAAATTGAAATGAGTGGCCCTATTCACAGTAAAGGGGTTTTAACTCTCTCTTCTTATATCTTTCATAAATATAGTTCCCATTTTCCTATACAGCTTTCCTGTACCTTAACCTTTGAACAGGCTTATGAATTTGTAGAAGGGGATAGTGCTTCCTGTGCAGAATTATTGGCTATTCTCTCTGCTATCTCCCAGATTCCTCTAAGGCAAGATCTTGCCATAACTGGCTCCATTGATCAATTCGGTAATCTTCAACCTGTGGGAGGAATAAAAGAAAAAGTAGAGGGATTTTATAAAGTGTGTAAAATTCTGAATTTTACTGGTACACAAGGTGTAGTAATTCCTTACCAAAATTTCGACAATCTAACCCTGGATGAAGAAATCCTTGAAGATGTAAAACAAGGAAAATTTCATATTTATACCGCAGAAAAGGTTGACGATGCCATTGAAATCTTTACTGGATTGAAACCTGAAAAGTTTCATAAAAAAGTCCTTGCTAATCTTAAAAAATTTTATGAACTCTCACGAGATGAAAAACCAAAAAAGAAAAAAGGTAAAAAGAAAAAATAGGAGATGTAACTAATATAATTTGGAAAAGCTTCTAAATATTGAAAATTAAACCTTTCTTGGAACCCTTTTATCTCCTACCCTTAAAGTAATTTTTTGTTTATCTAAATATTCAAGTAGGGGAATTAAATACTTTCTGCTTACCCCTTCCCCTACAAGCTTTCTAAAATCAGCAATTGTAAGCTCAGCATGTTTTCTAAAGTAATCTTTTACCTTTCTTTCTACCTCCTCTAAAATCTTCTTATGATAAATAATTTTTTCTGATACCTTAACTAAAACTCCCTCTCTTAACAAAGCCTTTAAAACTTCTTCTGCAGCTTTATATTGATTTCCAAACTCATATAATATTTCTTCGTAATCTCTGGGTGTTAAATTTTCTTTTAAGAATTTTAATTCAATTTGTTTTTTAAATTCTTCATATTCTGTTGATTTTGTTTTGAATTCAGATAAGGCATATAGTTCTTTATCCTTTAGAATTTTATTCTCTATAATAAGTTCTTCTAAGGCTTTATCATAAAGTAATTCTTTTGGTTGAAGGCTAAGTCTACTTTTTAAAAATTCTTTGGTTAGGCCTGGAGAAAAGGGGTTATTTTCATGAAACTTTTTTAATTTCTCTAAAATATCATTTTTTAAGTTTAAAAAGGCTTCTTTGGAAAAAAGGATAAATTCGTCTCCTGTTTTTATAGATAAAATTTTATTTCCGAGATTTTCTAAAATTTTATTTAATTTTTTGCCAAAGAGTGCTGTATGTAAAGAGAGTTCTTTAGTTGAGATTCCATTAACTCCTTTTTTATTGATCAAATAGGATACCAAATCTTCGTCACTTGCTTTTGCCAAAAATTCTAGTTCCTTTCTTTCCCAGGGTTTAGTTCTTTTTCTTCTTTGGGCTATGGGGTCTAAGATAACTCCTCCAGCTATTGTTTCGTTTGTTCCTGCTCTTCTTAGGATAAATCTATCACCTCTCCAAGCACACACAGGTTTTTGTAGGAAGATTTGCGCTATATCTTTTTCTCCGGCTTGAAGATACTCTTTATTAAAAAGAATTATTTTTCCTAAAATTTCTGCAGTTCCCACATAAAAAAGGAGATTTTCAAAGTTTTTGAGAGGTGGATCAATTTCTTTTAAGACTCTTATTTCAAGATCTAACCATTGAGAGGATTCTAAGACATAGGGTTCAGCAATTATATCGCCTCTTTTAATCTCTTCTTTTTCTGCTCCAAGAATATTTAAAGCTACTCTCATGCCTGCTGAGGCACTTTCCTGTGGTTCCCCATGCACCTGAATATTTCTTACTTTTACTCTTTTTTTATGGGGATAAAGCATTAATTCTTGGTTAAGGGTAACCATACCAGAGAGAGCCGTGCCTCTTACAACTAAACCAAAACCTTTAATGATAAAAACACCATCAATTGGTAATCTAAAGGGCAAATCAATTTCTTTGGATTTTACAGTTTTAGCCTTTTCTTCCAGTGCTTTTATAAGTTCCTCTTTACCTTCTAAGGTATAAGCAGAAAAGGAGATGATAGGGGAGTCTTCCAAAAAGCTGCCCTTTAAAAATTCTTTAACTTCAGCTTTTACCATTTCTAACCATTCCTTATCCACCAAATCAGATTTAGTTAAGACTACTAATCCCTCTTTTATACCCAGGAGTTCACAAATTTCTAAATGTTCTTTTGTTTGAGGCATTATACCTTCATCAGCTGCGATAACTAAGAGAACTAAATCAATCCCTGAGGCACCTGCTACCATATTTCTAATAAAGCGTTCGTGCCCAGGCACATCTACAATACTAACTTGGATTCCCGATGGAAGAACAAGTTTGGCAAAGCCAATATCAATGGTTATGCCTCTTTCCTTTTCCTCTTTTAGTCTATCTGTATCAATTCCTGTTAGGGCTTTAACTAAAGTGGTCTTTCCGTGATCTATATGACCAGCTGTACCTAAAACTATACTTTTAAAAGGATGTCCCATACTACGCTAAATATGATAAATCACCAAATTTATAAAAATATTGTGCTAAATTATAAAGAAGAGATAATCTATTTTGTCTTATTCTTTCATCCTCTACCATGACAAAAACTTGTTCAAAGAAGTTATCAATTAAAGGTTTAAAGTGCATCAAGGTTTCTAAATAAGAAAGAAATTTATTGTCCTCTTCTAAGGTTTTAAGTTTAGGGGCTATTTCTATTAATTTGTGATAGAGAAGTTTCTCAGCCTCTTCTACAAAAAGTTCTGGCTTTGGTTCATTTAGAGTTTTGAAATCTACATTTTTGAGAATTTGGGTGACTCTTTTAAAAAGGATTGAGAGGTCTTGAAAATCCTTTTGTTGATAAATCTCTTTTAAGGCTAATAATTTGAGATATTGCCGATAGGGATTTAAGGGTTGATCTAACACACCATAAATAAAATTTTTAGAAAAACCCAAAGATAAAAATTCTCCTTCTAATCTTTTTTTCATAAATTCTAAAATTTCTTTGAAGGTTTCTTTATATTTTAAGTAACCTTGATTTTGAACTAATTCTAAGGCATAGGCAAAGGTATTTTCCAGATCAAGGAGTAACTCTTTAGAAAGTAAAATTTTTATTATCCCATAAGCAGCCCTTCTTAAGGCATAGGGATCACCTTCTCCACTAACTTTTTCACCTGCTCCAATAAGAGCACAAAGATGGTCTATTTTATCTGCAAGAGATAGAAGAATTCCTAATTTAGTTTCTGGGAAAGTTTCCTCCTTTGGAGATGGTAAATATTGTTCATATATAGCCCTGGCTACTTCTTTTTCACCTTCTAAAGCGAGATAATGAGCTCCCATATATCCTTGTAGACTTGGAAATTCCTTAACTACTTCAGTTACAAGATCAACTTTTGCATAAAGAACTGTCTTCTCAATTAGTTCTTCACTTAAATCTGGAAAAAGTTCTTTTTTAAGGTATTTACACAAATCTATGAGTCTTAAAGTTTTGTCGTAAAGAGTTCCAGCTTTAATGTGATAGATTACTCCCTTTAATTTTTCCACTCTATTTTTAAGTGGCTCCTTTAAGTCTCTTTCATAATAAAACAAGGCATCTTCAAGTCTTGCTTTAGCAACCCTTTCATGTCCTTTAATTACCACAGACTCATCTTTAGGTTTATTATTATTTACAGCTACAAAGTAAGGAAGAAGTTTTTTATTTTTATCAACTAAATAAAAGTATCTTTGATGTTCCTGAAGGGCTGTAATTACTAATTTTTCTGGTAAGTTTAAAAATTTCTCTGAAAATTTTCCTATCACAGGAAAGGGAAATTCAACTAAATGGGAATTTTCTTCTAAAAGTGATTCTTCTATGACTACCTCTCCATAATCTTTAGTTATTTCTTCAATTTTTGTGCGAGTGTAGTTTTTTCTTTCCTCTACTTCAAGGATAACGAAATGTTCAAAAAGGATTTGTTTATAGAGCTCCCAATCTGCCTTTTCAAGCCTTATCTCATCCTTGGAGAGAAAGGTATGTCCTTTGGTATACCGACTACTTTCTACTCCAGCAACTGAGAGGGGGACAATTTCCTCACCATAGAGGGCAAGAAGCCATTTAATGGGTCTTCCAAAAGAAAAGTCAAAATCTCCCCAACGCATTCTTTTAGGAAAATAAATATTTTGTAAAATTTCTAATAGAAGAGCAGGAAGAATTTCTATAGTTTTTTTTCCAGGAATTATTTTTTTTGCGCAGAAATATTTCCCCTTAGGGGTTTCTTTTATAATGAGTTCTTTTGGATCAAGGCCTTGTTTTTTTGCAAAACCAAGCAAGGCAGGAGTGTAATTTCCTGCTTCATCAAGGGCTACATTTAAAGCAGGTCCAAGGATTTCTTCTTCTCTATCTCTTTGTTTTTCTGATAAATTTCTTATAAAAAGAGCAAGCCTTCTGCAGGTTCCTGCTACTTTTATTTCCTCGTATGAGATTTCAAGGTTTTCTAATGTAACTTCAGTGAAATTTTTAATACTCTCTAAAGCTGGTACAATAAATCTTGCTGGTAATTCCTCTGTTCCAATTTCAAAAAGAAGATTTCTCATCATAGGGCTTTTTCCAAATAAGTTTCCGCTGCCTTTTTGGCTAAGGCTCTTACCCTGGCAATATAATTTGCCCTTTCAATAGGAGAGAGGGCCCCTCTGGCATCAAGGAGGTTAAAGGTATGAGAACATTTTAGAACAAAATCATATCCTGGTAGAGCAAGTCCTAAATTAAACAAGGTGTTAGCTTCTTTTTCATAAGTTTCAAAAAGATTCTTTAGTGTCTCCACATTAGCAACTTCAAAATTAAAAAGAGAGAACTCAACCTCATCTCTAAGATGTATCTCTCCATAAGTGATCCATTCATTCCATTTGATATCAAAAACATTATCCACTTCTTGGAGATACATAGTAAGTCTCTCTAACCCATAGGTAATTTCTACAGTTACAGGTTTACACTCAAAGCCACCTACTTGTTGAAAATATGTAAATTGGGTAATTTCCATACCATCTAACCAAACTTCCCAGCCAAGCCCCCATGCACCAAGGGTAGGTGATTCCCAATCATCTTCAACAAAACGTATATCATGCTCTGAGGGATCAATTCCTAATTGGGCTAAGCTTTCTAAATAAAGCTCTTGAATATTAAAGGGGGAAGGTTTAATAATAACTTGATATTGATAATAATGTTGAAGGCGATTAGGGTTTTGCCCATATCTACCATCGGTAGGTCTTCTTGAGGGGGCCACATAGGCACAAGCCCATGGTTTAGGCCCAAGTGCTTTTAAAAAAGTAGCAGGATGAAAAGTCCCAGCTCCTGCTTCTACATCATAAGGCTGAAGGATAACACAACCTTGCTTTGCCCAGTAGGCATTAAGCTTAGCTATAACTTCTTGAAAATACATTCTTCACACCAACTGAACTTGATTTTCTCCCTCTTGTAATTTTTCTACACTTCCAAGAATATAGGCTCTTTCTTCTAAAGCATTCAAAAAAGTTAGGGTATCTTCTACAGAATTTTTATCTACTATGAGAATCATACCAATTCCACAATTAAATACATGATACATTTCTTCTTCTGGAAGATGGCCTAATTTTTGAATATATTTAAAAATATTAGGCCATTGCCAAGCCTTTTTCTCAATCACTACTTTACAATTTTTAGGTAATATCCTGGGAATATTATCGTAAAAACCTCCACCAGTAATATGAGCTATGCCTTTAATTTTAATACCTTTGTTGATTAAGGTAAGAATAGTAGGGACATATATTTTAGTAGGAGTAAGTAAAATTTCACCCAGTGGTTTATCCAAATCTTGAGGAATAGAATCTAAGGGAATTTTATGCTCATCTAAAATAATTTTTCTAACTAAAGAAAATCCATTACTGTGTAATCCACTTGAGCTGATTCCAATTACCACATCTCCAATGGAAATCTCTGATCCATCAATTATTTTATCTCTATCTACAATTCCCACCACAAAGCCTGCTAAATCGTATTCATTTTCTTTATACATTCCAGGCATTTCAGCAGTCTCTCCACCAAGTAGAGCACATTGAGCTATTTCACAACCCTCTGTAATTCCCTCTATAAGTTCATTAAATACCTCTTCATTAAATTTACCCATAGCAATATAGTCTAAGAAAAACAATGGTCTTGCCCCACAAGTTATTATATCATTTACACACATGGCTACCAAATCAATCCCAATTCCTTTATGAGAATTAGCTAAAATGGCTAATTTTATTTTAGTTCCTACCCCATCTGTGGAGGCAACTAACACTGGATTCTTACAACAAGATACATCTAAAGAAAAAAGACCAGCATATCCCCCAATTGAGGAAATAACTCCTTTTTGAGATAATTTTTTGGTTTTATCTTTAACTATTTCCACTAATAGTCTTGCCTTTTCTAAATCTACTCCTGCTTCCTTATAGGTTTTAGCCTTGCTCATAAAAAATTCAACCCTCCAAAGACCTAAATTAATGCTACATTTTATTCTAATTTTTTATATTTACAAGCTTTTTTATCACCTTCGTCTTTATTGATAATCCTTTACAATTTTTTCTCCTAAT
>JBKBMM010000057.1:0-6705 GCA_046295835.1 Caldimicrobium sp. | reverse complement strand
AAATGAAGACATAATTAAGTTTTTTACAATAAGCATAAGGATTGAAAAGATGCTCAAAGGATACCTTAAAAGAGGGCTAATATTTCAGAGCTTGAATTGAGCATATTTATGTTATATCCTTTTGACTTGACAAGGAGAAAAAAAGGCTAAAAATAGAGAGACATGGAAAAAATTGCTATAGTTGGCGGTGGGTCTTGGGGGACTGCTTTAGGCAAGGTTCTTGCGGAAAAAAACTATGAGGTTACCCTTTTAGTTAGAAGAAAAGAAGTAGCTATTGCTATTGAAAAAGAAAAAGAAAATCCTTTCTATTTACCCCAAATCAAATTACCTCAAAACCTAAAAGCTTCTACAGATCCAAAGGAGGTTTTCAAAAATAAAAATATAGTTATTTGGGCAATTCCCTCTCATACCCTGGAAAATTGTTTAAAAGAACTTCGTCCATTTCTTACAAAAATTTCTTTTCATATTTCTGGGATTAAAGGGATAGATCTTGAAAGTGGAAAAAGCCCCTTAACTCTTTTAAAAGAATATTTAGGTGAAAATAAAGTTTTTTTTGTATTAGGTGGTCCCTCCTTTGCTTTAGAGTTAGCCAAGGGGCTTCCTACAACTGTAGTTTTAGCAGGTCCAAAGTGTGAAGCCCTTGTCCAGATACAAAACCTCCTTGCTTGGAGATATTTCAGAGTATATAGAAGCTATGATCCTTTGGGTGTTGAATTAGCAGGGGCTTTAAAAAATGTGATTGCTATTGCCTCAGGAATTTGTGATGGTCTCTCTCTTGGACTTAACGCAAGGGCAGGCCTAATTACCAGAGGTTTAGTTGAAATGATTAGACTGGGAACAAAACTCGGGGGGAAAAAAGAAACTTTTTATGGACTTGCTGGCTTAGGTGATCTGGTGCTAACATGCACAGGATACCTCTCCAGAAATTATCAAGTAGGACTTAAACTTGGACAAGGCTATAGCATCGAAGATATCCTTCAAGAAATAAAACAAGTTGCTGAAGGCGTTAAAACAGTTGCTACCCTTAAAGCAATAAGTGAAAAATTACACATTTCCTTACCCATTTGTGAAGAGGTTTATAATGTAATTTATTTAAAGGAAAAACCTGAGAACTCTATAGCAAGATTATTAAGTAGGAGTTTAAAAGAAGAATTTGAGGAGGGGGAGTTATGAAGGAGTTAAAATTGTTAGTACATGTGCCAGCTTCATCCAGATTTGAAGCAGGACTCAAACAATCCAGAAATTTTGCCTTAGCTATGGGTGAAAGACCTTATAAGATTAAAATTTTGGTAAATTTTGAAGGGGTTAAAGTGCTTGAAAATTTTACGCCTTATGAAGAGCTTTTTAAAGAAGTTATAAATTATGGGGCTGAGATTTATTTTTGTGAAAATGCCTTAAGAGGTTTCAATGTCCCAGCAGAAAAGGTTCCAGCAGGTGGGAAAATTATACCCTCAGGAATTTTAGCTTTGGTTGAGTGGCAAGAAGAAGGCTTCCGCTATGTAAGAGCTTAAAGGTTTGCTTTTTTCTTCTCTTTACTGTCTTCTTTCCTACTCCTTACTATCTTGCAAGAAGAGAAATTTTTAGACTTTCTTATTTCTCCCGTAACCTCCCAGTGAGTAAGAAACCTAAATTTCAAACTCTGGTAATTATTTATAAAAGCGAACCCTCATTGCCTATATTTGCTACTAATTAAATGCCTCCAATCACTTAGGCACAAATTGTTTAACTCCGCGAAAGGGAGCTTTTGCCAAAACTGCAAAAATAACTCCTCAGGAAGAGGTTTCAGCGCGTTTAGAGTTGGGGAAATGGATAGCCTCCACTTGTCAGGGATGTACAACTTGGTGTCCTGTAGAGATTATGGTTTATAATGGAAGGGCTGTAAAAGTTAAAGGAAACAGTTTTTCCAAACAAAATTATGGTTATGTCTGTCCAAGAGGGCACTTATCTATCCAACAAGAATATGATCCAGACAGGGTAAAGGTTCCTTTAAAGAGGACAAATCCTAAGAAAGGTAGGGGTATTGATCCTAAGTTTGTTCCCATTTCTTGGGATGAAGCTTTAGACATCATTGCAGAAAAAATGCTTGAATTAAGAAAGAATGGAGAACCCCATAAGTTTGTTCTTTTAAGAGGAAGATATACCTATATGAATCCTATTATTTATGAGGCTTTACCAAAGATTTTTGGATCTCCAAATAATATTTCCCATAGCGCTATTTGTGCAGAGGCAGAAAAATTCGGACCTTATTATACAGAGGGATTGTGGGAGTATAGAGATTATGATCTTGATAATTGTAAGTATTTAGTCCTTTGGGGATGCGATCCTGCTAACTCGAATAGAATGGTACCAGGTTTTATTAAAAAGTTTGGAGAGGTATTAGACAGAGCTACAGTGGTTTCTGTAGATCCAAGAATGCATACTACGGCAAGCAAGGCTCACATCTGGCTTCCTATTATACCTGGGACAGACGGGGCTTTAGCATTAGCCTTAGCGCATGTTATTTTAGTTGAAGGCCTCTGGAACAGGGAATTTGTAGGTGATTTTAAGGATGGAAAAAACAGATTTAAGACGGGAGAGGTGGTAGATGAATCTACTTTTGAAGAGAGGTATACCTATGGTTTAGTGAAATGGTGGAATTTAGAGCTTAGAGATAAAACACCAGAGTGGGCTGAAAAAATCTGTGGTATTTCTAAGGAGAAGATAGTAGAAGTTGCAAGGGGAATGGGGAAAGCTGCTCCTCATGTTATAGTTTGGCTCGGACCTGGTGCTTGTATGCAAGTTAGAGGAGCTTACAATGCCTTAGCTATACATGCCTTAAATGGGCTTTTGGGGTCCGTAGATCAAAAAGGTGGAATTATGTATGCAATGAAACAACCTACAAAATCAGCACCATCTGTTGATAAGTACTTAGATGAAGTAGCTAAAAAGTATTCTAAAATGCAAAAAATTGACCAAAGAGGTTATAAACATTTGCCTTCTCTTGCAAAAGGAAAGCCAGCAGGAGGAGTAGTAACCAACAATGTAGCAACAGCTATTTTAAACTCAGATCCCTATGATGTCAAAATGATTTTGGCTTATAGAAGCAATTTTGTATTTTCTTGCACAGGAGCCCAAAGATGGGAAAAGGCTTTAGAAAAAGTACCTTTTATCGCTCATATTACTACACATCTTTCTGAATTTAGTTGGTATGCAGATATAGTACTTCCTGCAGCTTTTAATATGTATGAAACCTGGGGTTTTGTGAAAAATAAAGCCTGCGGATATTCTTATGTCTCCCTTCAGAAACCTGTAGTTAAACCTTTATGGGATGTCAAAATGGATGAGACAGAAATTCCCTTTTTAATTGCTAAAAAATTGAAAGAAAAGGGATTTCCTAATCTTTATGAATATTATGTGAATGAGTTTAAAGATCCTGAGACTGGGCTTCCACCAAGAAACGAAAAAGAATTTGCACTATTTGCTGTTAAATACTTTACAGCCCCTCTCTGGACAGGAGAAGGAGCTAAGTATGGAGATAAGATCAATAGCTGGGAAGAATTTGTAGAAAGAGGCATTTGGAATAGCAAACCTTATGAATATAAGAAGAGATGGGGTCATTTTGGAACTGTGACTAAAAAATTTGAATTTTACAGTGAAACCCTAAAGAAAGCACTTAAAGCCCATGCTGAAAAGCATAAAACCACAATTGACGATATTTTAGCAACTTGCAAATATGTGGCCAAAGGAGAATTGGCCTTTGTGCCTCATTATGAACCACCTTATTATCATGGTAATCCTAAAGACTATCCTTTTGTTTTTGTTGATTATAAATCTCGTCTCAACAGAGAAGGAAGAAGTCAGAATGCTCCCTGGTATTATGAATTTCATAAAGTAGATTTTGGAGATGAGGCTTATGAAGACTATTTACTCATAAATCCTGAAGATGCTAAAAAATTAGGTTTAAAGACTGGAGATATGGTCAAACTAACCTCTACTACTGGAACCTTTAAAGTTAAAGTAAAACTCTGGGAGGGAGTTAGACCTGGTTGTGTTGCCAAATGCTATGGACAAGGACATTGGGCTTATGGTAAAGTAGCTTCAAAAGTTTTTGGTTCTGAGCCACGGGGTGTAAATAATAATGAAATTATGCCTTTTGATACTGAGGCCCTCAGCGGATCAAATGTTAGAAATGGAGGCTTTTGTAGAGTTAGAATTGAAAAGGCATAACCTTATGAAAAATAAAGTCTTAATACTGAAAAAAATAAAAAATTTAAATTAAAAGGAGGTAAAGACTATGCCTAAATATGGAATGGTTATAGATTTACAAAAATGTGTAGGCTGTGGTGCCTGTGCCTTAGCTTGTAAAATAGAAAATAACACTCCTCTTCGCCGAGATGGGCAGACCTTTAATTGGGCTGATTTTCTCTATAAATCAGAAGGAAAATATCCTAATTTTAAATTTATGGCTATTCCTGTTTTATGTAATCATTGTGATGATGCTCCTTGCGTTAAGGCCTGCCCTGTTACACCTAAGGCTATGCATAAGCATCCCAATGGAATTACGGCACATAATACGGAAAGATGTATAGGCTGTAGAGCTTGCCAAGATGCATGCCCTTATAGTGCTCTTAATGTTGAAGAAGAAAAAGTTCAATATAGTGTAATAAGCTTTAATGAACATGATAAAGATACCCATCTCTTCTTTAAAGATAAGCAAGAGGTCTATCCTGGAGCTACTGCTTCTGGTGCAGAATTAGCTCAAAAAGCTGGAGAAATACCACCTCATCGAAACATTTGGTATCATTCTGATATGGCAAATGTTAGACCAGGAGGTAAAGTAGAAAAATGTATGTTCTGTGAACACAGGGTATTATCTGATTTAAAGCCCGCTTGTGTAGAAGCGTGTCCAGCAGGGGCAAGGATTTTCGGTGACCTCTCTGATCCAAAAAGCGAAGTTTCTCAACTCTTAAAGAAATACAAAGCCTTTAGATTAAAAAATAACAAAGGTGAAATCCTAAAACCTAATGAAAAGGGAACAGGTCCGAATGTCTATTACATAAGAAGCTTTTCCAAAAGATAAACTCTTAAAGGGACCTACTCAAAAACCTTTTTATCCTTTTTGGGTGGGTCCCTTCTTTGATCATTATGAAGTATCTTGAATTGGAAAATGAACAAAATTTTATAAATTTAATCCTTAAAAAGGCACTTTTAAGAGATCTCTACAAATTTTTTGCTGATTTTTTTTTACACACCGAAAAAATATTTAGATGAAAAAGAAGTATGGAATAGAGCAGTAGAGCTTATTGAAAGTTTAGAAATTGAAGGAATAACTCTTATTAAAGAAATAATAAATTTGCTAAAGACAAGCTCTATTGAGGAATTATTAGTTGAATATACCAGATTATTTATTGGAAGTACTGAATACATAGCTCCACCTTATGCCTCCTTCTATATTGAGGGAAGACTTATGGGTGATTCTGCTGTTAAAACTTTAGAATTTTATAAAAAAGCTGGATTAGATCTTAAGGAAGACTTTACTGAACTTCCTGACCATATAGCTGTGGAATTTGAATTTATGTCCTATCTGATCTCTCAAGAGGTGAAAAGTTTGTATGAAAAAAATTTTGAGCAAGCAGATAAATTCCATCAACTACAAAGAGAATTTTTAGACAACTATTTAATAATTTGGATACCTGCTTTTTGTAATAAAATCAAAAAAGGTACTCAAAATAAATTCTATTATTTATTAGCAGAATTTTTACAATCCTTTATTAATGCCCAGAAAATTTAAAATAGGTTCTTTTGATCTCCTCAAGGCTGGGAAAAGTTTCTTTTACATAAAAGAAAGGAATACCTAATTTTTGGGCAGGCTCTATATCATCTTCCCAACTATCTCCTATCATTAAAGCTTCTTTAGGTTTTACCTTAAAGTAGCTTAAAGCTCTTTTAAAAATCTCTAAATGAGGCTTTAAGTAGCCTACTTCACAACCTAAAAAAATTGCCTCAAATTGGGATATGAGATTATGACCCTTTAGAACTGAATAAAGTCTTGAATCCCAGTTTGAAATAATAGCAAGTTTTATATCTAAAGTCTTTACTTCTCTCAGAAAGTGGTTAAATTCTGAGACCACCTTTACACACTCAGGAGAAGAAAAAAAGGCATAAGCCTTCTCAAAAACATCATTGAAATTAGGATGTTCTCTTAATGAAAAAAAAGTCTCTTCAAAAACTTTGCGCCAACCTTCTTTGCAGATCTCTCCATTTAAATTTATTCCACCTAACTTAGCTTGAAAAATTTCTTTATGGAGCTTACGCATCTTTTGAGCAACAATCTCTTCGTCTATCCTAATATCATACTCACTCCATAGATTTGAATAAATCCTTCCTAAGGAGGGATTAAATTTAAGAAAAGTCCCCTCAGCATCAAGAAATATGACTTTAAACATACTTATCTTATTGGCTTAAGTGACTTTCTGAATTTTTCAGGGACAAGTTCTGGAAATTGAGTATAATGAAGATTACCTTTATCATCTTTGTACATATAAATTACTCTTGTATTCTCATATCTTGAACTTTCCATTTTGGTATTGTTAGAAGATTCTTGAAAAATGTTCTTAACCTCTTCTTTTACTGTTAAATAATTCTTAAGAACCTCTAACTTTTTATCACCTATGCCTGAAACATCCTTTAGCTCTTCAATACTTTGAAATCCTCCTTTACGCTCTC
>JBKBMM010000056.1:0-6717 GCA_046295835.1 Caldimicrobium sp. | reverse complement strand
AGCGTTTAGAGGAAATTAAAAAGAGAGATCATAGAAAGCTTGGGAAAGAACTTGAGCTTTTCACCATTGAAGAAGAAATAGGGCCAGGCTTGGTTATATGGCTTCCCAAAGGGGCAATAATTAGAAAAATCATAGAAGATTTTTGGAAAGAAGAGCATCTTAAAAGAGGGTATCAACTTGTTTACACCCCACACATAGCCTTAAGAGATTTATGGAAAACTTCTGGTCATTTAGATTTTTATGCAGAAAATATGTTTCCTCCCATGGAGCTTGAAGATAGAATTTATCAACTTAAACCTATGAATTGTCCCTTTCATATCTATATATTTAATCAAAAAAGAAGAAGCTATAGAGATTTCCCTTTGAGATTTTGTGAACTGGGAACGGTTTATAGATACGAAAGAAGTGGGGTCTTGCATGGTCTTTTGAGGGTTAGAGGTTTTACTCAAGATGATGCCCATATCTTTTGTAGAGAAGATCAATTAGAAGAAGAGTTAGTTCAGGTATTAGATTTGGTCATTCACTTTTTAAAAATCTTTGGTTTTAATGAGTATGAAATTTTTGTATCCACAAGACCTGAAAAATTTGTTGGAGACCCTCAAGTTTGGGAAAAAGCTGAAAATGCCTTAAAATGGGCCTTAGAGAAAAAAGGGTTAGAATATAACATAGATCCAGGAGAGGGGGTCTTCTACGGGCCAAAAATTGATCTCAAAATTAAAGATGTCTTAGGTAGATTTTGGCAGTGCTCTACTATTCAAGTAGATTTTAATTTGCCAGAAAGATTTAATTTGGTTTATGTAGGAGAAGATAATCACTTTCATCGGCCTATTATGATTCATAGAGCTTTATTAGGATCTTTAGAAAGATTCTTAGGGGTTTTAATAGAACATTATGCAGGGGCCTTTCCTTTTTGGCTTTCACCAGTGCAAATTAAAGTACTTACTATTACAGATAGGAACATTCCTTATGCAGAAAAGATTTATGAAAAACTTAAAAAATATGGTTTTAGAGTAGAAAAGGATTTTAGGAGTGAAAAAATTAATTATAAAATAAGAGTGGCTCAAATGGAAAAGGTGCCATATATGATAATTTTAGGTGATAAAGAAGAAGCAACTGGAACACTTAGCCTTAGGCTAAAATCTGGAGAAACCCAACATGGCCTTCTTCTCTCTGAATTAATCGAAAAACTTAAAGCAGAAAATTATCCCCTATTATCTTCATGAACTTTCAGAGGTTTTTCAGGTTATCTTTTGATGAGAATTTTTTAAAAAAAACAAGGAGGTGATTAGATTTTGACTGGGAGGAGAGTATGCAAAAGGATTTAAAACACAAATATAGGATTAATGAAAAAATAAAGGCTAAAGAAGTTCGTTTAATTGGACCTGATGGGAAACAAATTGGCATTGTGCCTATAACTGAAGCCTTAAGGATTGCGGAAAACTATGGCCTTGATTTGGTGGAAATAGCGCCAAGTGCCACACCACCTGTATGTAAAATAATGGACTTTGGCCAGTTCCTATATCAAGAAGCAAAAAAGGCAAAGGAAGCTAAAAAGAAACAAGCTGTGATAGAAATAAAAGAGATAAAACTTAGCCCTAAAACGGATAAACATGATTTAGAAATAAAAATAAAACACATTTTGCGTTTTCTTGAAGAAAAAAATAAGGTAAAAATTAGAGTGGTCTTTAAAGGTAGAGAGCTTTCTCATCCAGAGCTTGCAGATAAAGTTTTTGCTACTATTTTTCAGGCAGTAGAGGGCAAAGCCCAAGTAGAAAGCCCCCCTAAATTAGAGGGGAGACAAATGATTGCAGTTCTTGCTCCACTAAAGAAATAATAAGCCTTATGGGGACCATTTACTAAAATTGTAAATCAGCCTTAGACCAGGTGCTCCACTCTTTTCTGGATGAAACTGAAAGGCAACTACATTTCTATAGGCAATAGCGGAAGGGAAATTTATTCCATAAAAAGTTGATCCTAAGACTAAATTTTCATCCTCAGGAAGCGGATAAAAACTATGAACAAAATAGTATTCGTACTCTTCAGAAATCCCTTCTATTACAGGATGTGGCTTTCTCCACTTCACACTATTCCAACCCATGTGAGGAACCTTTAATTTCTCATCTCCCCATAATAAGGGTTTAGGAAAAGATTTTACTTTTCCTGGAATTAGCCCTAAGGTTTGAGTGCCACCATCTTCTTCACTCTCTTCCATAATAATTTGAGTGCCAAGACATATACCTAAAAGAGGTTTTCCCTCATTAAAGGCTTCTTTTAGAAATAGATCTAAGGAAAATTTCTTCAAACTCTCCATAGCAGACTTTGCTGCACCAACTCCTGGAAATATAATTCTTTCACACCTTCTTAGTACATCAGGGTCTGAACTAATAATCCACTTAAGCCCTAAATAATTTAAAGCTCGGGCAACACTGGTTAAATTCCCTGCCTCATAATCCACAATTCCTATCATGATGAAGAAACCTCCTCAGAAATCATCTTTTCAAGTTCACTTAAAGGTGGTAAGTCTTCTAAAGAATTTAATCCAAAATATTCAAGAAAAAAGGGTGTAGTGCCATACAATACCGGTCTCCCAGGAATTTGTTTTCTACCTACAATTTTTATCAATTTTCTTTCAAGTAGGGTCTTAAGATGTGAACCTACCTCCACTCCACCTCTTTTGGCTGAAATTTCTGCCCTGGTAATAGGCTGAAAATAGGCAATAACAGCCAAAGTTTCAAGAAGGGGCTTAGTCCATTTTATTCCCTTAGGTTGAATAAGTTTCTTTATATAAGTAGCTACCTCAGGAATACTCTCCACCCTATAACCACCAGCTACTTCAACTATCCTTAAACCACGATCTGAATATTCCACTTTAAGCTCCTTTATAATTCTATGAATTTCCTCTATAGGGAGCTCATTCAATATCTGAGCGATCTCTTTAATCTTTAGAGGTCTTCCTGCACAAAATAGCAAAGCCTCTATAACCTTTTTGTAAAAGCCTTGCTTATTTTCACTTTTCTCACTTAGTTCCTTTGAATTCACTGGATCTTATTTCTATGCAGAATAAAAAATTTCACCCTGATGAGTTATCCTTTTTATTTTACCATCATTTATCATTTTTTCTAAAAGCCTTTGCAGACTACCTTCATCATTAAAAAACACCAGCAATTCTGAAAAAGTAGCTGGCCTGCGTTTCAAATAGTCTAAAATAAGTAGCTCTATTTCATCCACAGAGAGTTTTTTTATAGTCTCTTGATAAAAACTTTTAGCCCTATCTAAATTTTGAGGACATATCACTTCTACCCTCTCTCCTAAAAAAGATTTGATGTTTTCTAACTCTGTATAGCTCAAAGGTTTTGCCAGCAAATATGCAGGGGGTCTCACTACGGTGTTTAATTGAATTTTATGTGGCTTGATATAGTCAATGGCCTCTTTTAAGGCCCTAAGATCTTCAAGTTTGTTGTTAATTCCCTTAACTAACAAAACTTCTAACCAAAGTTCACCTTCCATATTTTCTCGAAGTGTTTTGAGTCCCTCGATTATATCACCTAAATTAACTCCTTTGGCAGGTCTATTAAGAAAATAAAAACTTTCCTCTAAAGCTGCATCTAAAGAAGCTAAAACTAAGTGCACTTTAGAAAGAGCTTCTCTTACAGAGGGCATCATAACTGTACTACTATTTGTCAATACACTAATTGGTTTGTGAAGAATTTTTTTTGCCTCTTCTACAGTTTTTTCAAAATAGATATTTAAAGTTGGTTCTCCACTACCAGTAAGGGTTAACACATCAAAATCACTTTCTCTTTTTTTTGCATCACGAAGAGAGGCTTCAATCTCTTCCCAAGAGTAATAAGCTTTTCTCTCATTGGTAAGAAGGGAAGTCTTTCCCACTTCACAATAAAGACAATCCATTGAACATATCTTCTTTGGTACAAGCTCTAAACCTAAAGATAAACCTAATCTGCGTGATTTAACAGGTCCAAAAATAAGCCCCATTTTTTCTCCCCATTTTTTTCAAAAAAATAAGCTCTATTTTAAAACTCTTCAAGCTTTTTTTGAAATATAAAACTTTTTTAAGGAGTAACTTTAGCACTTTCATAAAATTGGGGGATATCCAAATCTATTTTAAAGAAAAACATTTTAGAGTAAGAACTTTTAAGGTAAATGGGGAGAAATATTTACAGCAGAGACTTTGTATTCGGGTGTTTCCATAAGTTCATCTAAGCCTGGACTGACTAATAAATTAGTTAAGGCCTTTTCAAAGTGGAAATCTGTGTAAAGACATCCTTGAGGAACTTTTTGATTAAGTTTTGCGCGAAAAATTACTTCACCTCTTTTATTCCACACCCTTACTAAGGAGCCCTCTAAAATATTACGCAATTTTGCATCTTCAGGATTTATTTCTACAACTGGTTCAGAATAAAGCTTTGCTAAAGCTTTAGACCTTCTGGTCATATTACCAATATTATAATGCTCTAATTTTCGCACGGTAACTAAAATAAAAGGAAATTCTGAGGTCGCCTCTTCTAAGGGTGGAAGATATTTAGCTAAGGCTAAATGAACTTTTCCTTTGGGAAAGCCTGAGGTAAAAAGCATGGCCGTGCCTGGATGATTTTCCTCAGGACAGGGCCATTGAATACCCTTTTGAGAAAGCCTTTGATAATTAAGGCCTCTCCAAGCCTGCCAAACCTTTCCTATTTCCTCTAAAATGTCTTGAGGAGAATTATAATTCCACTTAAATCCTAATCTTTCTGCAAGCTTGGTTAAAATTATCCAATCAGGAAGTGCTTCACCAGGTGGTGAAACTGCCTTTTCAAAGAGTTGAACCCTTCTTTCACCGTTTGTAAAAGTACCACATTTTTCAAAATGACAAGCTGCAGGGAGTATAGCATAAGCAAATCTTCCTGAAAGAGGCATAAAAATGTCTTGAACCACTAAAAATTCCAAGTTTTGAAGAGCTCTCCAAACTTCTCCTATATCGCCATGACTTATAGCGATATCATAGCCCATTATGTATAAGGATTTTAATTTTCCTAAAAAGGCATCTTTTAGCATGGTAGGTAAAGTTTTTCCCTCAGTAGTAGGTAAATCTGTTCCCCATATTTCTTGAAATTTAAGTTTTACAATCTCATCTAAATAACTTTGATACCCTGGGAGAACATAGGGAAGCCCTCCCATATCGCAGGCACCTTGCACATTATTTTGACCCCTAAGTGGCATAGCCCCACATCCAGATCTACCCCAAAAACCACATAATGTAGCTAAATTAGCAGCTGCCATAGCAGCATATGAGCCTGAGCGATGCTCTGCTACCCCTAAACCCCATAAAATTAAAGCACTCTTTGCACTGGCATATAAATAGGTTGCCTCTTCAATCATAAAGGGTTTTAATCCAGTATATCTACTTGCCTTAGCTAAATCCCACTCACTTAATATATAATGTCTATAAGCCTCAAAGTTTTCCACGTATTTTTCAATAAATTCCTTATTATAAAGTTCATCTCTAATAATCACATAAGCCATTCCATTTAAGAGTGGAACATTACTTCCAGGCCTAAGAGGTAAAAAAATATTGGCTTTATCAGCAAAATAGATTCTCCGTGGATCCGCTACAATGCACTTTGCCCCTTCTTTTAAAGCCTGAATTATCTTCTGAGCCACAATAGGATGAGCTTCAAAGGAATTTGTACCAAGAAGAAATAGAAGATCTGCCTTTAGAATTTCATCAAAATTAACACAAGCTGCTCCAGTGCCCACTGTGGCCGCAAGCCCTGCGACCGAAGGTGCATGTCAGACCCGCGCTGGATTGTCTACATTATTCGTCTTAAATACACCTCGGGCTATCTTTTGCATCAAATAATTTTCTTCATTACTACACCTTGCTGAACAAAGAAATCCAATAGCTTGAGGCCCATATTTCTCTTTGATTTTAAAAAGATTTTCTGCTACAAAATCTAAAGCCTCATCCCATGAAACTTCTTTAAAATCCTCTGAAAGTTTATTTCTAATTAAAGGTCTTGTTAATCTATCTACACTTTTATAATATTCAAAACCAAATCTACCTTTTACACATAAAAAACCATAATTAGGGGCAAGCTCTCGCCCTGTTACCTCTAAAATTGTGCCATTCTTAACCCAAAGAGTTAAATTACAACCTGTGCCACAATAGCTACATACAGACTTTATGGCCTTAGCCTCTTTTCTGCTGTATGGCACAAGTAGATCCTTTTTAATTAAAGCCCCTGTAGGACATACATCTACACAGGCTCCACAATTAACACAAGCTTCAGTAAACCTAAAGGTAATATACTCAGTACTCTTACCTTTATTTACCACTTTAAAAAAGATCGCTTCATAAGGACAGGTTCTTATACATTTCTCACAAGCAACACACTTGTTTGTATCTACCTCAATTAAAGGATGAGCTTTTTGAATGGGATATTTTATCTTCTTTCGAGACTTGGAAACATTGAGATCTTCCCTAATGATAATCTCTCTAAATTCGCATTTATGAATACCTAAACAACCACACCTAAGACATCTATTAGCCTCCTTAACAGCCTCCTCCGGTGTTAATCCTATGAGCACCTCTTTAAAATCTTTAATCCTCTCCTCTGGCTCTCTCTCCTTAAGTTGGGCTCTATTTTCAGGAACAAATAAATCAAGAAAATTAGAATCAAACTCCTCTGCCCGCTTGCCTCGTGAAAAATCATACTTTAC